>JALHOI010000041.1 GCA_022843085.1 Pseudobdellovibrionaceae bacterium | reverse complement strand
GGGCTTGCAAGACGTCCATTGGTTCTCCTGCTCCGCGGTTTATCCCACGAAGACTTCGTAAAACCAAACGCCTGGACAGAAATTAGCAGGTCATTGTCCGATCAGAAGGGCTCACTTCAAAACCCTGGTTTCCCAGTTGAGCGCCGGTCACAAACTTAAAGCGAAGTCGAAGACGCTCGTGCCCGACGATGATTGAAGATTTCTGCGAGACGAGTCCGCGCGAAGCGGGCTGTTTAAAAGTTCGACGACGAGTTAATCGGGTCGGCGCTTTTGCACCGTTTGGTTCGTTGGCGAGGCGCAAAACCGCGCGCTAACTCATCGATTCGTCGTCGTGCCGCAGTCTTTCTATAGCGAGCATCACTAAAACTGTGGAAGCAAAGTGCGCCCACTCGCAGATTGTGATGGCGATCACGTCGTCGATTCTTGTCGAAAATTCACGGAGTGACCCCACCAAAGTCTTCACACGCCCTTCAAGAAGTTCCGGTTCCATTGTGGAACCGCATTTCAAATGAATTGGCTCAAGATTTAGCCATCTGTTCGGTTGTTCGACGAAGTGCCCGGTTGTGGCACTCTGAGTGCTTAGTAATAAAGCAGGGGAACGAGCAGTGGCGATCTGCTCCACCCGAAAGAAGAGAGACGCCCGGATCAAAGTCCGGAGAAATCGTACCTCGACTTTAACCGAGTTTCGAATCCGCTGTGTCTCATGCAACGAGAGACGGCGGTTCTAAGGGAGGCGTGATGAGCGCAAGCCTACGGAGCCTGAAGGGCGAAAGCCCAGAACTGTTAGTAAATGCGACGACCGCGCAAACGGTCGAGGCGGTAAGCCTCGCATCGCCGGTCGAAGCGGTAAGCCTCGCGGCGCAAGTTGCGAGTGCGAACCGAGCGGCGGCCGAATCACAAGTTCGATCTGACATCGAGCTTGTGAATGAAGTTAAGGCAGGCAGCCGATCCGCATTTACCGAGCTCGTTCGCCGTCATCAACGAGGACTTCTGCGCATCGTCTTAAGACTGACGCGCGAACTTCCCCTCGCGGAGGACATCGTGCAGGAAACTTTCATTAAAGCTTACGAGAAAATGCATATGTTCGAAGTGCGATCGAGCTTCAAGAGCTGGCTGTACCAGGTCGGTCTCAACACCGCGAAGAATCGCTTTCGTTCGCGCCCTCAAGAAGAATTCACGACCGACGTGCTTCAAGGCGGCATCGAGGCGAGTTCTGAGCGCGACATGGTCAAAGGCGATACGGCCAGGCTTCTTCGTGCGCAGGTTGATCTTTTGCCCGAGCGTCAGCGCATCGCGATCACTTTGCGCATTTTCGAAGATCTAAGCTTCAAAGAAATCGCGTCGATCATGAATTGCCCTTACGACACGGCGAAAGCCAACTACCGTCATGCGCTGTTGAAGCTTCGCGAAACATTCGAGCTTCAAATGGGTAAAGGCGGAGACCTCGAAAATTGGAACACACTATTTAGCAACGACTTAGATGGCGGATCGGGTGCGGGCTTCGAAGGCTCGTTCACACGAACTGCCAGGGATCAACAGGAGGTTGAATTGTGAGCCGCGATAAACTTTGGCCTGACGGTCATGTGGATGAGCTTGAAGCCGAAACGGGTCAGATCCGCAGAGTAATTAAAAAACTTGATGACGTCGTAGTTCCTGAAAGCGGCGCGTATTACGATTCGCTCGAGGCTCGCATCATGGCAAGTCTCGATGCCGCTATTGAATCGGGCGAAGTGAAAGCTCGAACAGCTCCTGTCCCGTCGGACGATGCAGAGACAGTTCCGCCAACGGGCCTTGTCGCCCAAGCTGCAAAAATAAAAAGTCGCCCTTCATCGATTCGCGTCGGCCAACTTGCAATCTTAGCTAGCGTCGCGTTGCTTTCGGCCGGCAAGTGGTTGACGGCGCCGTCTGCTTCAAACCAAACAGCGGCCAAGCTTGCGGCGGAGGTCGAACCGAAGTCGGCGGCAAGTCAGCTTCGCGCTACGCACCAAGCTGCGCCTGAGGTCCTAACGGGCACCGTCATAAGCTTCGAATCCGGTGCCGATCTTGCCCTTGAGATTGCCGCTCGGCGATTGGTTGCCTATCATAAAGGTGAGTGAAGCCCTCTTACCTTGTTTTGACAACATTCATGTTTTCCGCTGCAGTAGCCGGCGCGTTTGCGGCGGGTGCTGCGACCGCAACCTCAAAACCCGGCGAGCAAGAAGTTCTAGTCGATCGCGAGCGACGTCGGCTTGAAGAACTTTTTATCTGGAAGATTTCAGAAGAGTTGAAGTTGCCTGTCGATGTCGAAGCGCCATTTGCCGAAGCAAGCCGGGCCTTAAATCGCGAAAAGGCGCGCGCGAATCTTGATCTGGCAAAATCGCTCGAGGCCTTAAATCAGGCGCAGAACGCAAATAAATCTCGCGTGCGAATTGAAACCAATCTTGCTCTTCGAAGGTACGAAAAAGCGTTAAAGACTTACGGTGCGTTGCCGCTGCGTGAAGTCAGTCGGATGCGCGCAATTCTCGGTACCGAACGTCTCGGCCGTTATTTGATCGTGAAGTCTCAGATGGCCGAAAAGCTTCTAGCACTCTCTGCGCGCGAGACGAGTGAACCTGATAACCAGAATAAGATTTTGATTGAAAAGACCCCGCCTAAATCTGCGCCTTAAAGTGCGCTTACTTTGCGTTTGCGAATGCCTTCAAGCGAGCCTCTGGGTCTTTCTCGTTTTCTAGTGATTTGGCGAATTCTATAAGTTTCAACGGATCAAAACCAAAAGACTTATAAACACTTTCGAAGTCTGTCATGTCGTAGACATAAAGTTTCCATGCCAGAAGGCGCGCGTTGTTGAGCGTAGCAGGGTCGAGCTCGCGACTCAAAAATGCCGCGTATTTCTGACTTTGAATTTTGGGGCGAAGCAAAGACTCAAATCGCTTTGAGATTTCAACAAGGCGAGCAGCTCGAGCCTCATTGAATTTAAGGCGCGTTTTGACATCGTCGCTTTCGGCTTGCACCGCTTGGTCGGCATACCACCTTGAGAGTGAATCAATTTCGCGAGAGATGAATTCCGAAAAATTTCGATCGTCGGATCTCTCGGCGCGCTCGGCTGCGACCGTCGGGCTGTGCGGTCCTTCGCGTTCGATAAAAAATAAGTCCGCGCCGACCCCACCAATGAATGTGGCGAGTCGCTCGTTAAAGTCGGCTTGCGATTTGATATAGAGCGTGGCGTGAACCGATTCGTGAATAATTGTGCTGACTAAATCGTAATCGCTGTAACGTAGCATGCTCGACAAAACTGGGTCATTAAACCAACCGAGGGTTGAGTAGGCTGAAACACCGCGAACGTAGGTATCGAAACCTTTTCTACGCAGTTCTGACGCCTCGGACTTGGCATCGTTGGGATCAAAAAAACCTTTGTACGGAACATCACCGACGATCGGAAAGCTCCACAGGTATTGATTGAGGCGATCTTTCTCGGCGGCGCTTACAATGTACGAAACATACGGGCGATCGAGTTTGACGTAAGATTCATAGTTCGAATTTTTCTTGAGTCCCAGCACGCGCTCGCCAAAAGCCTTAGCTTCGCGGGCAAGCTCGATCTTCTTTCGTTCTTCAGGACTAAGATCATCTGATTTCAACGCTCGATCAAGAGACTGCCGGCTTAGCAACAAGTCGGCTTGTGACCAGGCGCTTTTGACAAGATAGTGTGCGTGGCACCCTGTTAGAGACGCCGTCAGAAAAAAACCGATTGTCGAACGAGAAATCCACCGTAAAAGCGGCCCCGTCAGATTTGATTTTGGCATTAGAACATGCACGAGAGGCCGACCCGGCCCGAGTAGTCGATTGTGACTGGCTGTTCAGAGATTGAGCGGCTCGACCATGCCTCAGCACCCACCTTCAGGGACCAGCTTTTCGTGAGCGCGAGTTTAAAGCCAAGCCCCGCGCTAGGTACAAGCGCAGATGGATCTTGCCTCGTGTTTTCTGGAAACGCATTTCCGTTTGACCAGTACTGAGTGACGATTCGTTTATCCATGATGTAAACGCCGCCAATTTTTAAGTACGGCCTGACGGTCGACTCGCGAGTCCCCATCGTTAAAACTAAATCGAGGCCTACCATTTTATAGTACATATTCGTCAGCTGACCGTCGGGTTGACCTTCGCCGATCAATCGGCGGTTGATGCCGTCTGTGTAGCTTAGTTCGAGTGCCGAGCTCTCGTCGAAGTAGTAAGAAAAAGAAGCGGTCAAAGATTGTGATTCGTCGAACGAGTCTGTTCCGATATTTGATTTCTTGTAACTGCCGGATCCGCCGATCTCGACAAATCCGGCGATTGCATTGTCGACGTAACTCATCGAGGTCATTATCAAGGCGACCATAAAAAGTGAGCACGTGTGCCAAGCCGAGTTCAAAACCATAGGTTCTAGATTACTTCGTCTTAAGAATCTGGGATACGGTGGGGCGGGTCTAGTTTACCGATTGGGAAAATAGCGGTGTTTGGGTCAGGCCCGAGGTCGGGGCACATCGCTGCGTCTAACCGCCGCCGGCCTGACGGCCTTCGTCTTGTGTTTCAGGCTGGGCAGTCTTCGCGCGCGCTAGGGGCGGCAGCTGGTCAACATGAAAGGAATAAAACAATCGGATTGTTCCATCGTCTTTAACCATCTCGCGGGGAGGATGGGGAATTCGTTGGGCTTCGCGAAAAGCGAGTACAGGTGCTGCATCCATATCGCGCGAGCCTGAACCTTGGTGAACAATCGCTCGAAGGTAGTGCCCTTGTCGATCGAGCACGATTTCAATATTGGTGACGTAAACAGATTTTCCGCTGCTCAAATCGCCGCCGCCAAAAATCGCAGCTTTCACGTAGCGCACCCACCGATGGCGAATTTGTTCTTCGATGCGAGCATAAAACGTGTAGTACATAAAGCGGTCGGTATTGAGAGCGGTGAAATCTCCAATCTGAACATCCGCTGGAAGTCGTTCGCCAGTTGTCGAAATTCCGCGATTGCGGCGTGGGTCTGTCGGCAACACGAGCTCGCGAGACGAACTTTGATTTGCGCTTTTGCGTGGGTTGGCTTTGTTATCACCATAGACATCGCCAAGGCCTTCAGAAAATATCGAGTTTGGCAGAACCTCAGGCAGCCGCTCAGGCAGGCTTTCAGATCGTAGCGATCTTGCCTCACGTGAGGGCGAAAGGTTCAGTCGTTCCTCACGATTTTCTGTCATGCCGCTGGCCCTCGCCTGCATCTCTTTTTTTACAGTTTGTTTATCTTCAGACAAAAAACGACGCTTTGGCTTTACGTTGAGATCGATCAGGTCTTTTGGAAGTTCGGCTTTGCGCACAACCTGTTGGCCCGTTTTGGCCCACTCTTCTTTTGTCACCGAGGTGGGCTCGATCCAATCGATCAAAGTCGCCTCTAAAGGTTTTGGTTCTTCGAAGAAAAGGCTCGCCTGATAGGTCGCGACTGAAACGATGACGTGAAGAAAAATGCTCAGTGCGAGACCCAAGAAAATGCGGGCCCAAAAGCGCTGTCGCTCTTGCCGGAGCTCTTCAAAGGTCGCGTGCGTGCCCAATCGCGAGTTCCCATCTAACCCATCGAAAACACGATGGATTCTTATAATGATACACCTTGTAGCGGCGTTTGTCGAGGTCTAGGCCGAGCGAAGACCACTGACTCAAGTTAATACGCTCTCAAACCGAAAAGAGATCATAGGGGTAGGGGGAATTTGCATGAATCGCACGTCCAACGTGATCGACATTTCGAAGCGCCGTAAAGATCAAAAGTCGAATGGACCTTCAGACGGATCAGAGGCTTCGGTCGTCGATATGACAGAGCGCCGCGAGGCAATTCTGTCGTCGGAACGTCGTCAGGTGAAACGAACCATTTTGTCTGAATTCATTGCAGCCTTCATCCTCGTTCCCGAAAAGGGGCTTCAGAAAGTTGCGATTTACGACATTTCGGCCGACGGAATCGCGTTTGATCTCGATCTTTCGAGCGGCGGTTTGAGAGAAGGCGAGGAGGTCGCGATGCGTGTTTACCTCAACCAGTTCACTTACTTCCCGTTCGTCGTGAACATCGTCAATGTCCGCGCGATTGCCTCGGAAGGCGTCACTCGACACGGATGTGGCTTCATGAAGGCAACCGTCAACGAAGATGCACTTCGCCACTTTGTCAGCTTCATTGAAACGGTAAGTGCCTCGCTTAAGACTGATCATGGCGATGTCATGGTTTCGGGACTTGGTGGGCGATAGACCGCTAACGCACCGCCCGTAATCGTAGGCCTTCGGGTCCCTCGATTCACAATTTGGTTCGACAAGACCTCGGTCTTGGACTGCAATCGAACTGTGATCTTTGGGAGGGACCTGTCGAGTGGCTGTAGATCCAAAAGTTCTAAATGACCGTCCGCCAATCCAGAGCGGAACCCGCAAACGCAAAATCGTTATCGATACCAACGTGATTCTCTTCGACGCTTTGGCGCTCAAGAAATTTCGTGATGCCGACATTCACATTCCGATTTCGGTCATCGAAGAAGTCGATCGATTTAAGCGAGACCTCGGCGAAAACGGGCGCAACGCGCGACAGTTTAGCCGCTTTATCGATGAACTTCGTGATCTCGGACCACTTGCAAAAGGCGTCGAACTCGAAGCCGCGAAATCCACGGTGTTTGTCAACGTGGACGTCAACTGGCAGGCGATGCCGCGTGAGCTTGACCCTGACAAAGCCGATAATCGCATCTTGGCCACCGCACTCGCGCTGCAGGCGCAGTACAAAGATGCAGCCGTCGAGCTCGTCACAAAAGATATCAATCTTCGTATTCGCGCCGACGTCTATGCGGTCTTCGCAAAAGACTACGAGCCCGAGCGCGTTGAGATCGACGAGATGTATCAGGGCCATCGCGAGATCGATGTCGAGCCCGCGATCATCGAAGAGTTTTACGCCGAGAAAATTATCACGAGTAACACGTTTGCTCTTAAGGCGAATCAATACGTTGTGATGAAAGACCTCTCAAACCCGGCGCACTCGGCGATCGGCCGCTTCAGCGAAAAGGACAACGGCATTGTTCCGATCATGGTGCCAAACGAATCGATCTGGGGAATTCATCCACGCAACGTCGAACAAACCTTCGCGATGGATTGCCTGCTGAACGATGAAATTCTTTTTGTATCGCTGGTTGGAAAAGCGGGTACAGGAAAAACGCTCATGGCCCTTGCGGCGGGACTTTTCAAAACGCTCGACGAGGGGCGGTTTCAACGGCTGCTTGTTTCGCGACCGATTTTCCCAATGGGCCGCGATATCGGTTATCTTCCGGGCGATGTTGAACAAAAATTGAATCCCTGGATGCAGCCGATTTTCGACAACGTCGAATTCCTCATGGGCGCCGATAAAAAGGCGGCCGGTCGCGCTCAAGAATTGATCAATCAGGGTATGCTTAATATCGAACCGCTGACGTACATTCGTGGTCGGTCGATTCCGAACCAATACCTGATTGTCGATGAAGCGCAGAACCTAACTCCCCACGAAATTAAAACAATCGTGACGCGCGCGGGGCAGGGAACAAAAGTCGTCTTGACGGGCGACGCTTATCAGATCGACAACCCGTACGTCGACAGCGCAACTTCAGGTCTAACCTACTCGGTTGAACGCATGAAGGGCCAACGACTCTCGGCTCACGTTTCGCTCTCGAAAGGTGAACGATCCGAGTTGGCCGAGCTGGCGGCGAACATCCTATAAACATTTTGCGACCCGTAATAGCGGGTCGTGTTTCTTTTCTCGAAGGAGAGCGTCCATGGTTGTGAACTTGAACCCACGCGTTGTTAGCTTTCATTATACTCTGACGAACGCGAAGGGCGAAAAGCTCGAGAGCTCATTCGGAAACGAGCCCCTCATGTTTCTCGAAGGCAGCGGTCAGATCATTCCGGGCCTCGAAGAGGCGATCAAGGCGCTGAAGACCGGCGACAAAAAGACTATCACTGTTCCCGCAGCCGAAGCGTACGGTGAAGTCGAGCCCGAGATGGTTGTTGAAGTTCCAAAAGAAAAACTTCCGAAAAAAGACGTTGCCGTTGGCGACCAATTTCACGCCGATGCGGGCGATGGCCACGCTCAAGTCGTGCACGTGACGAAAGTGACCGAAACGCACGTCACGATCGACGGCAATCACCCCCTCGCGGGCCAGGACCTTACATTCGAAGTTGAAATCGATTCGACTCGTGAAGCGACTCAAGAAGAACTGTCTCACGGCCACGCACATGGACCGGGCGGGCACAACCACTAGGTCTGTAGGTTGGGCCTGTAGATTTCACTGTAGGCTCAGCGGCCCGCACTCGCGACATGTGAAGCTCCTACGCGTTCGCATGTCGAACTTCGCAATGGCGCTTCAATGGCCTGTCAATAGCCCTCCGAAGCTGTTATCGGTCGTAGCCGGGGGGTGTTGTATGGGGTGGCTCGTGGGCTTTTCTGATGGGCTTAGAAATTTTCTTTTCGGTAGCGTGGCGTCTTTGGCTTTCACGGCTGGGATTCCGGTGGCTCAGGCGCAGGTCGCGCGGCCTGATCAGTATGTCCTGCTCTCATTTGACGGCTCATCTTCAATTTCAATGTGGAGAAACACGCGAGCCTTTGCGACTCGCGCGACGCTACAAAACGCTCCCGTCAAATTTACGTATTTTATTTCGGGTGTTTATTACGTTGGGAAAGATTTTAAATCTAAATACATCGCACCCGGCCGCGGTGCAGGCGCCTCGGCGATCGGGTGGGGCTCAAATTTCTTAGACCTGCAGGCTCGCTTTGATCAAACGAACCTTGCGAGCGTCGAGAAAAACGAAATCGCCTCAAACGCCAATGGGCATTTCGACGGTTCAGGCTGGAGCTTGCAAAACTGGCAAGACGAGTTTCGACAGTTTCACGCGATCATATTTGATTTTTTTAACTTTAATACGGGTTTGAAGCCGACGGCACTTTTTCCCAACGGCTGGGTTTTTCCCAAAAACTCGATGGTCGGATTTCGTGCTCCGCAGCTGGGAACAAGCGCCGGGCTGTGGGAGACCCTGCGGCAATTCGGGTACCGCTATGACACGTCGAAGACGTCAAAGCCTAACTACTGGCCCGAGCGCGATGCGAAGGGTGGGTTTTGGAATTTTCCTCTGGCAAGTTTGACGATCGCGGGCACCGGTAAAAAAACACTATCGATGGATTACAATTTTTATTTTGCAGACTCGAAGGCGCAGCCCAATCCGAGCGCGAAACAGCAGTACAAACAACAGATGCTGGAAACCTACCTTCAGTATTTTGAGACGAACTACAACGGTAACCGCGCGCCGGTTCATATTGGACATCATTTTTCGCTTTGGAATGATTCGGCCTATTGGGAAGCTCTGCAGGAGTTTAGCTTAAAAGTTTGTGGTCAACCTGAAGTAAAGTGTGTCACCAACACAGAGCTCGCGGACTTTATGGATAGCCGAACGCCCGCTGAAATTTCCGCCTACCGCGCTGGTAATTTTGAAAAGCTGCAGCCTCTAAGGCTCTCGCGGGGAACTCCGACACTCGATCTTGATCTCAAAGTTGCCCTGGTACCGCCAGGAGTCGCCGGAAACCGAACGTCATCGAACGCAGCGTGGGTTCGTCTCACGGGTCGCGATAGTCGTTTGCGGGCGCAAGATCGGCTTGAAGTTCGAGTTAACGGCCAAGCGGTTTCGATCTCGCGTTCGAATCGATTCTTAGACATCGAATCGCTCCGCAAAAAATACGCTGGCCAAGATGTCACTGTTGAAGTGCGCCTCGTTCGGCGCGGTGCTGAAATAGCGCGAGCGACTCAACAGCTTTACGATGTCGGGGGCCTCGATGAAAGTGTGTCGGCCGAACCGCTTGAGCTGCGTGCGCTTCAAGGAGATTTACCTGAGGCTCACATCGATGACTTCGGGCAAATTGACGGCGGCAACTAAATCCACTTAGGCTTCGGTGCGAGGGTGGAACGCATGGGCGGAATAAAAGACGAATCGATTGAAGAGCAAGCTGCCGTCATCTCTGGAATACTCGTGTTTACAGACGGTGCTTGTTCCGGTAACCCCGGCCCCGGCGGCTGGGGTGCTATTGTAGCCAGGCCGGATGGGCGCATTCGCGAGCTCGGCGGCTTCGCCGAGCAAACCACGAACAATCAAATGGAGATGTTGGCAACGATCGAAGCACTTCGCGAAGTGCGCGATGACGATAGCCCCGTCACGCTCTGTACCGATTCGACCTACGTCATACGCGGCATTACTCAGTGGATTTGGGGTTGGCAAAAAAAGGGTTGGAAGACAGCCGAGGGCAAAGACGTTTCCAATAAAGATCTTTGGCAAGAACTCGCGCGCGAAGTGATGCACCGAAAAAATCACGGTGAGATCACGTGGCGCTATGTGCGTGGCCACATCGGCGTCGCCGGCAACGAACGCGTCGACGAAATCGCGGTCGAATTTTCTAAAGGTCGACGACCGCGCCTTTTTGCAGGGCCGCTGCTTCAGTATAAAGTCGCAATCTACGACTTGCCAGAGTTCGAAGCTCTGCCTGAACCGAAGCCCAAAGTAGAAAAAGTCGCGGCCTACTCGTACGTCAGCGTTCTCGGTTCGATGGCGATGCGCCACGCGACGTGGGCCGATTGCGAAAGGCGAGTCAAAGGCAAGCCCGGCGCAAAGTTCAAGAAAGCAAAGTCGGCCGATGATGAGCGCGCCATCCTTATTTCGTGGGGCATTAATCCTTCTGACGTGAAGTAGGTCGCGCGACAAGTGATCGAATCTGGATCGCGACGACGTCGGTGTAATCGCCTTCGTAGAATTGCGCCGAGATTATTTGCAGTTCAACTTTGCGACCGCGGTAAGTGTCGACGACACGCAAGCGCTTCGAGGTCTCATCTGGAGTCTCGGTCTTATCGCCAACTGCCTTAATAGAATCGATGGCGGGCGCCAGATCAAATTTTCTCCACGTTCCGGGGGCCGCTTCCCACTCGAGTTTGAACGGCTTTCGTACCATCCGCAGCTTGAGGCTTCCGCGCTGCTGCTCGACGAGAGCTTCGACTTTTGGGTCGACCGGTTTTCGCCAGTCATCGAATGAAAAAAGTGAAGTTTCATACTTCTCGAAGACAATGTCGTGCTCGTTCGAGCGCTGAAAGTTCACGTCGCTCTTCTGCTCTGATGTCTCATAGCTTTCGATCTCGGGAACGCCGAGTTGAGCGAGAGCCTGCGAGATAGGGCCCGGAACAACCTTACCTTCTCGGATGCCGTCGTCGCACATGCGTATGAAGTCAGTTGACCCGTAACGATTTAAATTTATGTTTGCACCCGTGGCGGGGTGGGGATTTACGGTGACCGAGGCGGCGCGAGCCATCGAGTCGACGCCATTCGTTTCGCAGAGTGTACGAACAATTGAATTGACCCGCTTTTTATCCTCAAAAGTCAGGCTTGCTCGATCTTTTGCGAGAAGCTCGGCGAGATGCGACGTCTGTGACCTTTCGCCGACCGAGGTTGGGCTAAGGGGGCCAAACCAAGTCATTAGTAATACAATTGTAAGCGAAAGCGGAATTCCGACAAGTCGTCGTCGATTTGGGTGCCAGTAGTAAATCGCGATTCCGAGCATCCAGATTGCGAGGTAACCAAGCGCCGCGCGCTGCTCGGTCCAGCCGTAATCTGAAACTCGACGACCAAGCCCAAGCATGACGAGAACCACGGGGCCAATCAACAATCTGAAGCTCCAGTTCCAGAAAGCTTTTATCCTCGGGCCAAATTCATTCGAAGCCGCAAGCGGGCGCATAATCACGTAACTCAAAGTTACGATCAGCGCTAAACCGCTGACCATCAGACCCAGCCCACCGCGCGGCCACTCGCGCGCGATGCCGAGTTTGACTGTATAGGCATATAAAATTGCGAAATAGGCCAACGCGAGCGGAGTCAGAACAGTGCGAACGAGCCTCTTCAAAATTTCGGCGGGCTCGACAATCTCTTTACGGTCGCCAAGTGAGCCGACAAAAATTATGACGCTGATAAAAAAGATGATGACCGCAGCTGCGCTTCGAAAGACTTCACCCTGAATTTTAGTATCGAATAGATGGTTGATACTAAGTAGCGCTAAAAAGAGACCGATCAGCAGAAGAACAGATTGAGTAACCGCCATGTGAAAGCGGTTCAGTAGAAACCAGTTTGAACTCCAGAACTCGTCTTCGCTTAAATTTCGATTTCGAAAATACGGCGCGAGGCTCACGAGTAAATGAAACAACACAAAGCCTTGCAGGGTTTTGTAGAAGAAAAATGCGTTCGACCAGCTTTGACTGAAAACGTAATAGACAATCAACAAAGCTGCGAGCGCTAGAATCGTCATAAGACGCTTCTTCGCTTCTTTTTGTTCATCAAAAACGAGTGACGGCAGAACGAAAAGCGAGATGCCCATCACAATCGTTGAAAGCAGTCGCACAATCGCATCGAAGTTCGGATGGTCATTGTTCCAGCTCGCTATGATCGCGAGTCCTGTAGCGCAAAGAGCCGCAAGAATTGAAAGCCAGTGAAGTTTCAACTGA
>JALHOI010000040.1 GCA_022843085.1 Pseudobdellovibrionaceae bacterium | reverse complement strand
AAGTGGTTCGAGTTAAACGCTGGAGAGTTGGCGTGACAATACAGAGAGTACCGATTTTTTTTGCAGCTTGCCTGCTGATGGCCCCGAAATCTGGATGGGCCCAATCTCAACCGACGTCGCTGACAGAAGCGCTTCAAGTTGCATTCGGTAACAACCCCCGAACTCAGGCGAACGAAATGCGATTGAAGGCGGCGCTTGACGACCTCGAGGCTGCTCGCAAACGAGCCTACGGACCGACCGCTAATCTTGGCTATTCGACGTATGGATTGCGTGATCGGCCGAACTACATGGGCGGCCAGACCTCCCGTTCTCGATCTGCCGACGCGAGTCTCAGTCTCAATCTCAACGTGTTCAATGGGTTCGCTGATTACTACCGCTTAAAAAAGATGGAATGCGATAACAAGCAACAAGAGGCTATCTACAACTCTACAAATACGAACATTTTAAACACAAAAGGTCAGATTGCCGGTCTCGTTGCGACCTCGTACGTTGAAATCGTAAGAGGGCGACAAAATGTTCGCTTCACTGACTTCAAAATCGAGTTACTAAAGCGTGCTCGAGTTTTTGCGACATCTGATAAAGATGTGACTCGAATCGAGCAGATCCTAGACTACCTGTCGACTGACAAGAGCTTCGTAAGTACCGGTCTGCAGATTGCGGAAAATAAATTCCAGTTCGCGGTAACCGTGCCGGCCTCCCAAGACGCGGACGATCTCGATCAAACAATTCCAAAAATCGTAATTCCGGCAACCTTCGACGAGGCACTCACGTTAGCCTTACAAAAAAGCCCTGAAGTTGTGTCGGCGCGGTTCGGCGTCGAGTGCAGTCGACTTTCTAAGAAGGCAACGCAAGCTGAACATTACGGTGTGCGGGTGGATATCGGCGCCTCTGGGTATCGCAACCGACAACACGAAGCCGCGAACAATCCAACAGGAAGCCGCGGGACCACGTGGTCGGTAACCTTGTCGAAGAACTTCGATTTAGGGATGCCCGCTGCCGCTCGATCAAGCTCGAAGCTTGAAACCTCAGCCGAAATGGATCTTGAGGGTGCAATTGCAACAGTCAAAAGCGATCTGGGTACGAACTATTTGAAGCACGCGAGCGTTCTCGAGATTGCACGCGGACATACTGAAAGCTTTGTTAAGCTCGACGGAAAGATTCGATCGATGATTCTCGACATCGAAGCTGGTCGATCAACGGATCTTGAGTTCTTTCTAGATCTCTACACAAGCTACGACAACACGCACTGGAACATGCTCGAAGCGAAGACTCAGTTAATCAATATTCGGTTTGAAACCCAGCGAAATATTGGGACCTTGTTTGACCTAATCCAGCTGTGATTCGCTTTGCGCGAGGCTCGAGAGATCCACTGGACAACGGAACTTTCAAAAAAATCTGGCTTGGGTCGGAATTGCCTAGCCTGATGGAGTCGCTGACGCCGTTATCTCAAAAAAAGCTGGCGAACCAAGAAGGTTCGCCAGTCTAACTAAAACTCGAACTAGTTACGAGCTGAAGGCTGGCGGTAACCGTTAGTCTTGCGGCCTTTGTTTACTACTTTTACGAATTTCATATGCAAATCCCCCTTTCACTTCCATAAATATCTGAACTAAAATTTTTCCTGTCAAGTGTTGGGAAACGGAAGCGTTCATTTTTTGATCAGCTCGGCTTTCGCCATTTTTCCCACCGATTCAGCTTAAAACGATTTAAAGCGCAGCTTCGTTCAATTAAACCCCGTTTGTTGCCATCACCCAATTGGCCGGCTAGGAAATTCGATCATGACAAGAGTCGTCGCGCCGAAATATTTGCCGGGAATAAACTTTTTAATCGTGAAAAAGCTCGCGCTCACTTTACCGACGAAAGTCCTAACAAATGGGCAGCGCAACTTCCTTCAGGCATTTAACATTCACGGGTTCGAAAGCACCGGCTCGAGAGCCAGGTATAAAAGTCATGAAGGTTTTCGAATTGATTGCGCGTCACTCTGCCACGAACTTCACCGAATTCACGGCCCTCACCGAATCGTTGTGCGCGATTACGCTGAGATCGACCCCGGCAGTTCGGTTTTTCTAGAGGTCGCACAAAGAGTTTTTGGCTGGCAAATCGAAATCGATCCAACGGTCGATCAGGAATTCTTACCGTTGTCCCCGTCTGAGAAAAAATTGGTCGATCTTTTGTCGTTCGGTTCGGTCGTCGATTACCAATCGACGATAGACCTTGCGATCGAGTACATGCAGTCAGGTGACCAATGGACCTGCACTTCGCTCTTAAACAAGCTTTACGCAGAAAATTCAGATGATCCAGAAAAGGCCGTCGAAGCTCTCTACTGGATGCTTGAATCCCAGTCTCTTGGTGGGAACCTCGACCGAGCGCTTTTGCTCTCAAATCTGATCCTCGAACTGAATCCACGCCCACTTCGACGCGCTCATACTCACTACATGCGCGCAATGATGAGCACGAGACAGGGAGAGTTCATCAATCGGCACTTTATTGATTCCAAAAAAGAGCTCGAAGCCGCCCTGTCGATTTGCGACGGGATATCTACGAAGGACTCTGCCTACTATTCTGAGCGTGCCGTCATTGAAAACGGTCTTGCGCTTTTGTCCTATACAACCGGTGACGGAAGTAACGCGTTAGATCGGATGAGTCGCTCAGAGTCGGCCGTGAAGAGCTTGTCGGAGATTAATTCTTCGGCCTTTGAAATGATGCAACCCGTGGTTCTTTCCAACCAGGCTCGGATTCATTTAAAAGCGGGTCGAACGAATGAGGCTATCGCCATTCAAAAACGAGTACTTGAGCTCGAGCCCGACTATCTCGAGAATTACGTTCACCTGGCGCGAATGTACATGCAATCAGACGAACCTGAACATTCAGATTCCGCGATTTCAGTGCTCAACGAGGCCATAAAATTGGTACCTGGCGATCCCGCGCTTTACGAGATGAAGGCTCAGCTTGACGAAGACCCAGAAGGCAATTTTCTGCAGGCCATTGCGTTCTCTCGCGCTTCGCCAAATGACAGCGACTCGGCCATATTTAATTACTGCGGCTGGTTACATGACGAAGAGCAGTTTGAAAAGGCAAAAGAATGGCTCACCAAGCTTTGCGAGACATGTACAGATCAGTTTATTTTTGAAAATGCGGTTTCGATGTTGGCTGATACGAAGATTCGAACCGAAGGCCGCCAGGCCGCCATTGAACTCATGGAGCCCTATTCTCGACACCCACGTTTCAAGCTGATCTCAGAAAACTTTAAAGACCTTCAATCAGTTTGAAATAGGAACAGATAACGTGAACGGATAATGGGATCAGGTGCAGATATGAGCGGAAACAACGACCCGATCTTGTTTAGCCCTGTAGGGCTAGGGCCCATCGAACTCAGAAATCGGGTGGTCATGGCGCCGATGACACGATCTCAAGCTGATCTCACCGTTCCGACCGACGCGATGGTACGATACTACGGTGCTCGGGCATCTGCGGGGCTCATCATCACTGAAGGCACTTCTCCTTCGATCAACGGACTTTCTGATTCAACTATGCCTGGTTTATTCGACGAAGCGCATGTTGAAGGCTGGAATAAAGTAACTCGAAACGTCCACAGAAACGGCGGCCGAATCTTTGTTCAGCTGATGCATTCTGGTCGAGTTTCGCACCCGACATTGATGCCAGAAACTGCAAAGCTTTTGGCGCCCTCAGCCGTTGCACTAGATAAAATGCTGTGGGTTGACGAGGACGACGGTGAAGTTTCCTACCCTATTCCGCAACCCATGAATTTTGCCGATATCGAAAGTACGATTGAAGAGTTCGCGGCATCAAGTGCGATGGCCATCGAGGCAGAATTCGACGGAATCGAAATTCATGCCGCTAACGGATATTTGATCGATCAATTTCTCAACTTGGCCTCGAACAAACGAATCGACAACTGGGGCGGATCGGTTGAAAACCGGCTACGCTTTTCACTCGCAATTGTCGACGCAATCTGCGGTCGAATTGGTGCAGACCGAGTGGGGATTCGAATTTCTCCCTTCAGCACTTACAATGGGATGTTGCCCGATCATGAGATGGAGCAGCTCTACATTCAACTTGCCTCTGAACTCAATGATAGGCGCTTGGCTTATCTACACGTCATTTTGCAACGCAATCATGTTGATTTAAATTTGCAAGTCCGACTTTTAGCGAAAATAAGAGCTCTCTTTTCGAGTAAAATTATTTTGGCAGGAAGCTTTGATAAAATATCAGCCATTCAAGAACTTGAATCCAAAAACGCCGACCTGATTGCGTTCGGCCGACCTTTCATCTCGAATCCGGATTTAATTGAAAAACTAAAATTCGATATTCCGCTTCGAGAGCCTGATTACGACGAATATTTAAACGGAATATGATCAGACTTTATTTTTAAGGGGCTAACATGAAAACCAGTGGAAAGCTTAAGGGTGCCGGTTCAGCAAAAAATCGCAGACAGGTAACGGAGTATCAGCTCGGCGGAGGAAAAATCGTAGTCATCGACGGTTTCATGTCGAATGCCGAAGCCGTCACGATGTCGAACTACTTTGATCACAAAGACTTTTCTCGCTCGATGGCCGACGGACCAAAGACCGAGACCGTCAAGCAGTGGGTTTTTAATTTTTCTAAGAAGGAGCTGAAAGGGTTCGAAGAGAAAATGATTCGTGACGAAATCACGACCTATTTTGGCTATAAAAAATTTAAAATCCAAACGGCGATCTGCAACTCGTTTGCCTACGGCGACGCGAGCTTTATTCACGTCGATTCGTATAAATCAAAGCCCTGCGTCACGGCTCTTATGTTTGCCAATGCAGAGTGGAAAAAGGACTGGGGCGGCGAAATCATGTTTTTCAACGATGACGATGATGCGGTCTATGCGGTCACGCCGAAGCCCGGAAGACTTCTGTTGTTTCATGGATTCATCAAGCATCGCGCAGGTGTGCCAAGTCGCCACTGTTACGAATCGCGACGAACATTCGTCATCAAGTATCTGCCGTGACTTCGCTTCATCCAGAATCTCTATTGCACGTACCGATCTTGTCGCAGATGGTGCGAGATCCGAATCTGACTTATGCTGCCCGAGCCCTTGATAACAATTGGTACTACGATGGTCACATCGAATTGCCAGCGACGGGATTTAATCCTGCGCGCGGTGCAATTCTATCAGCCAAAATCTCTGCCTACAGCAAATGGTCAAAACGGAAATCAGACAGCGCCCGCAAATTCAACTTTGAAGACAACCTGATGCACGAAGTGTTGTTTTCCATTCACGACTATCTACACATTTGGGCTTACCAAACGATAAATTCAGCACGACCGGAACTCGAGTTCGGATTTGGCGAAATAAACCAAGAGAATTTTGAGGATTTTGTCTACCTACATTTGCTGACTGAAACCGTTGCGACGATCGGATTAGATTACTGGTATCTTTCGAATATCGATCTTAACGATGTTGTGCCTGTCGGGACCAAAAAGAATAATTTGGCTGCAAACTACACCAAACAGCAGTTGCCCGAGTTCAGACGTTTCAATCCCTCCTTCAATCCCTATGACGTCAGCTTCTTCGATTTTCTCGAGAATCTTTACTGCTACTCAACCGTCAAGGGATTCACGGGGACAGCTCTCGAACGAAGCCCGACGCTACTCGCATGGATGAAACACGAATACAAGTATGCCGAAACTCAAAGGCGTTTGACTCGTCTTTGGCTTTCTTCTTTCCGAACAGATTTAAAGCTCAGCGTCGAAGATGATCTTGAACGGCCGCTGAAAAAATCGAAGACCCCTTGGAGGACAGAATTAAGTCAGCACGTTAAGAATCTTCTTTGGAAAAAGATGACTCAAAAGAAAGACATCTTTATAAATCCGTCGAAAAAAGCGCCGTGCTGGGAAGCTAAGGGAAATTTCGACGATGTCGATTTCAGATTCACCAATCTCAATTTTTTCGGAGATGACTACTGGCAAATTGCCCAGGCAAAACCTCGACCTAAAGAGCAAGAACAATACATGTTCAGTCAAATCGTCTCGAAATATCAGCTCGAACTGATCGATCCCGACGATGTCGAACTGCTTCTGAAAATGAAGGCGCCACTCGATCTTCAATCGATGCGAGCCGTCTTGCGAAATTATTCTCCAATTTCAATTTCTCGGCCCGAACCTCGATCTATTTTTGTTGCCGGCTAGCGGGAAACCGCGCTCATTTGTTCGGTCAGAAATTTCGCACGTTCACGAACCGTTCCCCTCGGGACTTCGATTAATAGATAGTCGAGCTGCTGATAAGCTTTGATTATTTGTTCGTGAAATCGCATTGCAGCTTCGAACGACATCTTCCGTTCGTCGTCCGTTGTGTAGATCTCTTTCCACGGCTTAAAAACGAAAACGTTCAAGTTGTACTGGTACTCTTTAGCGGTGCGTTCGAACGGCGTGGCGTCGATCTCCAAGTGTGATGCATATCCGATCGTATCGACGACACTGCGATCAAAAATGACCGTCTCAGAAACGTCGGTATACTTTTTGAAACTGTCAATCGAACGGGCCAGAAAGAGCTCGGTGAACTTTCTCGGGTTTTTTTCGGGTACACCATCGCCCTGACAAGCCCGCTGATCTGCCAGCACTGCGCGTGCAGGCTCATCGACGCACGATAGGCCCACTTCTCTGAGGTGGTTGATCAGGGTCGTTTTACCGGCGCCCGGTGCGCCGGTTATCACGAAATAGTTGTTCTGCCTTGCTCGCACGGGGCTTTCCTTTTCTTCAAAACTAACTCATCAAAGCAATGATCCGATCAAAGTGAACAATAACATAGATGAGCGAGACAATATTGACGAAGGGGATGGCAGCCAAGAACCAAAGACCTGTCGTGAGAATCGAATCTTCGATCAGGTAAACAAAAAACATGAACAGAATAAGCCCAAGGTAGAGGTCGATTATCGCCTGACGGCCAAAATGCAGCCTCCACATCGTTTTTGCAGACTGAAAGAAAGACTCTTTAAGGTTGCAGTATATTGAATAAGATCCGAAAGAAATCAGCAGAAGTATCGCGACCCATCTAACGACTTCCATGTTCAACTCTACCTTTCATCTCAAGCAGATTCGGGTAAACTAGAAAATAAAGAAGCGGCCCGATCGCACCCAATAGCATCGTGACGATCGCAAAAGGTGCGACCTTGCGAAAGGGTCTTCCGTTTCTTCGGTTGTCGAAAATTATCACGAAGAACAAGAGCCCACATGAAATCCAGAGATCGACCAGAGCCTGTGTTGATGGGTGCTGTCGTAAGGAAACTTCGAAGACACTTGTGTAGCCGAACTCCCATGCAATCCAACCCGTATAGAGAGAGAACAAAGCCAGCACTAAAATTAGTAAAAATCTCAACAAAACATCCACCTTTCTTTATTGAATCAGATTCAATAATTCATAATGGGCTATTTCGTTATTGAATCTGAGTCAATAACGAAATAGCTTGAATGCCAATATGGCTTCAAAGCGAAAAAGATTACTTGTTGATGATCGCCGCGATGAACTCATCCGACTCGGAACTAAGCTCTTTCTAAAACTGCCATACGATCAGATATCGATGGATGAGCTGTCGCAACGGTTGAAAATTTCGAAGGGATTGCTGTATCATTACTTCCCGTCGAAAAAAGAGTTCTACCTCGAAATAATTAGAACAATTTCAGAGGATTTTTTGAAGAAAACGGAAGTTGTTTCGGAAGAAATTGATCCGCCTGAACGGCTAAAAAAGAATCTCGATCTTTACCTTTCTTACGTCGAACAGCATCGTCCCTTGTTCTTGGTTCTTCACCGCGCGGGTGCCTCGGGTGACGCCCAGGCTCACGCGATTGTCGAATCGAATCGACAAAGAGTTTTTGACCAGTTCGCGGCTACGCTAGGCGAAGACTTTTTGACCCCTTCTTTGCGCCTTTCAATCTGGGGATCAATCGGCCTCCTCGAATCAACAGCCGTCGAATGGGCTTCGAACGGTGGGCCGCCGAAAGAGCATCTTCGAGAAATGCTGTGGAAAATGTGTTCGTCAGTGATCGAAATCGGGATGGTAAACAGCCTGGAGGAAACTAAACCGAAACCATAACGGAATTAGTAGAAATTTACCTTCTGATCTCGCAGTGATTTTTCGATCGCCTGGTTTTCTTCATTGCAGTTCGCAGTTTGACACGAATAAATGATCGTTCCTTGAAACTCCTCGAACGTACCTAGAAACTCTTGGGTGTCGTTCATGTATGCGATAGGCACTTTGGTCGGCGCATTCAAAAATGCGAACGGAGTTAAAGCCAGTTTCGGATTTTCTTTGCACAATAGCGTATCCGCCGCCGGCGTTTGACTTGTCACCGGTGAATATGTCCACAAGAGCCCAGCATTAATCAGGGGATACTCGTAATCAGAGTTCCGCGTCGCGGAATTTTTTCCCGCAATTAGAAGTAGAATTTCAGATGTACTGATTTTGAGATCAGCAAGCCGACTTTTAAGATCAACCCGATCTTTTGTTTTTACGAGGTGAGAAGCACCGATCGGAAACAAGGCGACTTTGCATTTCTTCGCTTGCTTGAACTCGGCGATATGTTTGGCCATAAATTCATCGCGGGCGTTTAGCCAACGCCGCCAGTCTTCTCTAGAATTTAGTGCCATTGAATCTTTCCCAGGAAAGTCTACGTAGTGAATCTTTAATCCATGCTGTTTTAGAAAAAGAAAGAACCCAGAATACCATTTGAAGCGCGATCTCATTCTCTCTTCGGACCCTTCAACACCATCATTGAAGTCCGATAAGACCCTCGTCTCGGTTTCGCTAAGACTTTCTTCGACGAAGAAACAATCTAACTCGGGTCGTTCAGCTTTTATCAACGTAACCAAATTCGGATAGAGCAGATTTTCGAAATTTCCGTGTTCAACACCTACGAAAACAACATCGTTGCTAGGCTTCACGACGGATCGAACGACTTCACCCACCGAAATTGAAGCCTTCTGACCGGCCGTCAGGTAATCTTTTTTGGCCCGGCACATTCTTCCGATTTCACTGAATGCATCCGCCGAGACTGGCGATCCAGTTGTCAACACAATCGACAGAGCTATCGTCACCTGACGAATACAAGTCATAGTCGGTTCCCTCGCGGGGAGCAGACTGCAAGGCGTGTGCAACAGCGAGCGTAGTCTTAGAATTGTCACCGCTTTAAAACCCGGTTCGTTGCTTATCCTGGCTCAACGTTTGCGATGAAGCTTTGTATGGCGGGGGTAAAATCAGTTACGTCGAATCTCAACTGTTTTGGCGCGCTCGCGCTGACTATGTTTTTGACAGTGGCCCTGCCATTGTCGGCCTCTGCGCAGTCTGTCGCGAGTTTAGAAGGTCAACCGCTTAGGGCTTACCCGAGATTGATTTTAGTGAATCAGTCGCCCCTTTTGAACCTCTACTGGGCCAACAATATTAAATGTACGGCCGAGCCTGCTAATTGCGACCGAAGAGTCGATCAATCTGCGGCAGTCCGAATTCAGAAGCAGATCGAAAGAAGTGTGAAACTTAAGATTGAGGATTTCGATCAATACGCAGGTAGGCTTCTACCTCTTTGGCGATCGAAATTCCGTACAAGGCTTTTTCCGCTCTCAATTCAAATTCAGCTTGGTGAGGAAATGTATCATGCTGGCTCGATCTTCGGAGAAGTGACTGAACAAGTCGTTGCGTCGAACGGTTCGGCTTTGGGGCCAGTCAAACTTAAGTCACGTATTTCGATCGGCAGCCAGAATCCATCTCTTGCAAGCGTCGACACACTTATCATGCATGAGTTTGGTCACATGCTCTTGCGTGCGCTCGAATTTCCTCACCTTGAGTCAGCAAAAAGTGGCCGAGCAGATTCTTTGCTCGAGGAAGCTTTACCGGACTTTATTTCATCAGTTACCAACGGAGGCACGTCGGCGATCGCGCCAGGTCTGCAAGACAGCGCTTCTCGTATGATCCGAGCAAAACTTCTGGATTCGAAAACCGAACTTTTTATGAAGGCAAAAATGGAAATGGACTTGCGGGGGATATCGCACGTGGCACTTCGCGATTTCAGCAATCCGTATCGGTACTCGGATTTGTATCTACTGCCTGGCGCGTACAATTCTTCGCTGACCTTCAATTCTATGTTTATCAAATTGGGGCCCGCTTTTGGCGACGGCTTTCTAAAGAATACTGTTCTACGCGCCATCGTCGAACGACCCGGAATTTTGAATCAGGCCGACGCTTCTGTTGTGCTGAAAAACTTGGTCGAGTTTTTCGCAGAAATCTATCCCCATCAATTTGAGAAACAAGCGCCGGCGATTCGAAAGGTTGTGCGGGAAAGCGATTGGATACCTGCGCTGAGAACGTCGAATGCACTTCAATTGAAATCATCGGTGGATACCGAAGATTCGATTAACGTTAGAATTTTTCCCGAGTTTCACGTTGATTCGCTTTTTCCCACGAAAATGCGATCCGTCACTTACAACGTCTCTATCGCAGGTCGCCCGAGGTTCGCTTTCTCGAATTTCTTAGATTACGATTCGACTCGCTATTTGCGATTTTTACCCATCAAAACTTGCGAAGCTTCTTCGGTTCTTTGTGTCTGTGGCCAAGAAAAGAATCTTATCTCGATCGACGCAATCTATCTCTCATCTAAAAGAAAAATTGAATCAACCCAGCGCGCGGGCTTAAAATTGTCGTCACCGAAAGAACCGCCTTGCTACATCATGTCTTTCGAATGGGAGGACAAATGAAAGCTCTCAAAAGCAAGTTTCCGATTTTAGCGCTGTTGTTCAGCAGTTTGAGTGCTGTTTCACCCTCGTCGGCCTCGGCCGAATCTTTCACCGCCGAAAAGCGAGCTAAGTTCTATCTTCAATTGATGCCGCAGTCGCTTCAAGTTGAAACGGAAATTGCCGTCTCAGAGTTTGCCGCCTTTCAGCAGTCGTGTTTTCAGACGGATTACGGTCCATGGCTAAAGACCGTGAAATCAGCCGACGAACTTGCTCAACGCGACGCCTTCTTAACTCGAAAGCTGAATCGGCCATTTTACTTTCAGTACGTTCCACGTAACGACGCGAAGCCTCAAGTCGCAAGCCTCCAATTCATCGGAAGTATCAACGACCTGCGAGAGATGATTTGCGCTGCGTTGGTTCTCAACGACGGAAAATTTTCCAGCGACGGCAGGGGTGTGACCTCGAGTGACTTCATTCAAAGTGTCTTGCGGTTGCCAAATATAAATTCTCAAGTCGTAGACTTCATGTTGAGTCGTTGGGACATGAGCCCTCGTGACGTGGATGCACTTGATGCGATCATGTCGCATCCTCTATTCAATGCTTTCAACATGAGAGACCTATTTGTTTCTTTGTTTAAGAAGCCGATGGCGACGGCATCAAGAATCGGGATTCTAACGACAATTCTAAATTCGGCTCACTACTTAAAATATCAACAGGATTTTTCTTCGCTGCTTCTAAGAGAGTCTTCAAATTTTATACCTCCCGAAGAACGATTCGCGATGGCTCGTATTCTAGTTCATCGCAAAGAGTTTGATCGACTGGCCCTTTTAAGTTTTGCGACAACGCAAGTTGACTCGTCAAAAGACTACACAGATTTGTACCAACAATTTTCTAATGGACAGACTCTGAGCCGTCAGTTTCATATTTTAACGAATATGCTTCACGCCGGAGCGAACATCACCAACGTCGAAAAAATCTTTTTCGGGATTTGGGGTAACAGCAATTCCTCAGAGCTTAACGACATGATGACGACGTTTGCGCAAAAAGATTTGACCAATTCGAGATGGCTGTCGCGGGAAGCAGTTCATCGGCTAACGACAGAACGGCTTTCGATGCCCGTGTCTGCCGAGATAATTGAAACGACCTTGTTTTATTATCGTCGTGGTGATGAATCGACGCCAGAGATGAAGCTAAAGGTCATTCAGCTGCTCGGCCTTCAACCGTCGTCATTTGATGCGAGCTCAGCCGCAAGTTTCGTCGATATGGCGAATGAATTGCGTTTAACCAAACCGTCGATCGAAGACGAGGTCTCGGGTTTTGTCTCCGCGGTGGGCACTCGGTTTAAAAAAGATGACAACGTTTTCGTCTCGTACTTCCGCTACTTAAAAAAAATGAGAAACAAAAAATCTCAAATGAGTCTTGTTCAAAAGTTGCTGCCAGATACTAGAATCGAAGAACAAGACCTCATAGCAATTGCCAACGACATTTTTGATCGCGACAGTGACGCATCGTACGCCTTCTTAGAGCTCATGCTAGACCAGCCTCAGCTATCAGCGCGGGGCCTCTCAGAATTGTCTAACATCGTAAAACCGACAAGGTACGTTGGCTTTACCCCTGACCTAAATGCAGCCTCTCGAAAGATTTTGACCTTGATTCTCGGCCATCGCTCGGCAACCGACAAAGTTCGAGATCACGTAGATCAAATCTTAAATCCGAAATTGAAGTACATCGAAGAGCCAACACCCTTAGCACAGTGAATTGCCACATTGATTACAGCACTGAAGTCGACCCAGTTTTACGCTGTCATTTCAATTTCGCGCACTGATAATCACTGAACAACTTCTCT
>JALHOI010000039.1:2702-12590 GCA_022843085.1 Pseudobdellovibrionaceae bacterium | reverse complement strand
TCATGGAATCAAACAAAGCTCGATGGACTGAAAAACAACGGCGGACCATCGATCGTTCGCTAACCGAACTTCTTGCCTACAAAGCACAATATCAAGAGCTGGTTAAACAAAAAGCCTCTGGCCCGAAAACTGTGTTTGCGTTAATCGAAACGCCCCCTCGGCACCGAGTCTCGCGCCTCAACTTCGAGGTGGTTTACCGAAAACGGCAACAAGAAATTGCGGCCAGCGCCGACCTCTATCTTCATCGCGATCTCATCGCACTTGCGAAGTTTGCCAGAAGACCTTCAATGCAAAACGATCGATCAAGCCCGCGACGCCATTTCCGGGATGGGGCCGATTGAAACCGAACTTGTCGAAGAGTACATTCAGTTTGGCCGATGCCCGGCCGAACCCGCGCCGCCGGCCTTAGGTACCACCGTTCGATAGACCTGAGTCGACACGAAACGATTTTGGATTCTGCTTCACGGGACTATTCATCGCCGGTTCGTTTCCGTCGCGCAAAGCGGCATAGTGTGGCGACATGATTTCGACACCCGCCTCATTGAAACAATCTTGAATGTTTTGGTGCAGATCCGAATAGATTTGTGCCATCTCATTTGGAAATCTCGTGAAGGTATTCAATTCATACGACACATAAAAGTCATTCAGCGCAGTCTGAAACACGAAGCTTTTTAGACTCGTATCGATAAGTTTAGTCCGTGCTGCCGCCTCAATCAGCAGTTCGTGAATCTGCTTCCACGACGCATCATAACCGATCGTGACTGTCGTGTTCAGGATCAGCCCTTCTGTCGAAGCGGCTGAACTGTAGTTCACCATGTGGCTGCCAAGAACCATCGAATTAGGAATCGTAATATCGACGTTCTTGATCGACCGAACACGAGTCACCAAGAGATTCTTTTCGATCACGTCCCCGATCGTGTCAGAAATCTTAACTCGGTCGCCGACTTTAAAAGGACGCATGTAGGTCAAGACGACGCCGGCCACCATGTTTCCGATCGCGGACGAAGACCCCAGCGAAAGTAAAATGCCAAGAAATACCGAAACACCGCGAAAAGCGGGCGAATGCGAACCCGGCAAATAGGGAAAGGCCATGACGAACGCGAAGGCAACAACAATAAACCGCACAAGCTTGTAAGTCGGATCCGCCCATTCACGATAAAAACCATCAAACTTCAAGTGCCCGATTTCGATTTCGATGAAGAAGAATTTAATAACCTTCAAAAGGTAGCGCGTAATGATGATGATGACGGCGATGAAAAAAACGTTCGGAACGTAATCGATAAGAATACTAAATATAGTGACAAACGGATCAACGATGTATCCGAAAAGTTTAGGCGACCAATGCTCGGTCCACGGGAAAAAACTAAAAACGAGCGGAATATAAACGTAGAAGGCTAACAGCGTCAGCACGACACGAACGGTCTGCATCACCCACGTTGCAAAGGCGACGATTCGCTTCGAGTTTAGCAATTCAAACGATTGAATTTTTAAACTCTTAAAATACCGGCCATCACTCTGTTGAATGAAAAGATAAATCTTCGACCAGATTCGACTGAATAAGAAGAGCAAAGTGATAAGCGCGATCGAAAGAACAACTGTTTTGGAAATACCCCAAAGCAAAATGTTCGAATTCTTTAGCATACGATCTGCGGCGATCGCCGACCGCATCGAATCGGCAACAGCTTTTACTTTTCGATTTGTAGCTTCAGGATCAGACCCGCCGATCTCACGCGTTGTCAAAGTGAGCAATACTGTTTCATCAAAGACGAAGCTGTAGCCGTCATCTTTAAAAACAGTTTGAATTCTAGAAGCATCAGTCGATCGATTTTCGGCGAGAGACCTTAAAACTTCTCGAACGGCATTTGCACGTGCTTCAGCAGAAAATGCGCCGACACCTTCGGTTAAGCAGACGATCTCGATTCCGCCAAGTCTGGCAGAAGCACACGGTTTATCGAGCACCCTAAAAGATGGATTTGGTGTTGGGCTCGACGATGGAATCGTTGACGAAGCTGGAAGCGCAGTCGCCGACACTTTCGAGGCGCCCTCTTGCGATTGCGCGTGAAGTGCAAATAGCGAGATGAGCGACCCTACAATGATGCCACGTGCGATACTTTTCAAAAAAAATCTCCCGTTAGATTCGAAAGCGTACCTTCAGAACAAGATCAGCACAGCGAATTTTTTATTCGCCCAAAAGACCCGTTGCCAAAAATAACCAGCTGACTTCAATGATCTCACGTGCTTCGCTGGCTCTCGCAGTAAAATTAATTTTCACACGGGTCCTGGCGCAGCAGCACCGGGAGTAAATTAGCGGTAGGGTCGCCGCGAGAGGCGCCCTATGGCTAAAATTGAATTTTCGAAGAATGAAACGATGCGGCTTGGAGTTGAGATTGAACTTCAATTGGTTGATTCGAAGACCGGCAATCTTTCACCCGTCGGGCCAACGATTTTAAAGGCGCTTGAAAAC
This sequence comes from Pseudobdellovibrionaceae bacterium, assembly GCA_022843085.1. Lineage (GTDB taxonomy): Bacteria > Bdellovibrionota > Bdellovibrionia > Bdellovibrionales > JAMPXM01. The sequence goes on along the minus strand of JALHOI010000039.1, from coordinate 10,126 downwards.
GTCAAAGATGCTGTCCACGTTAAGTCTGAAATTTTTCAAAGTATGCTCGAAATCGAAACTCCCATCTGCGACAATGCACATCAGGTCGGGCCCTCGCTTCGAAAGTCACTCGAGTTTGTAAGGGCTCAAGCTGCTGTCGCTGGCGCCGAAATTATCATGGCGGGCACGCACCCTTATGCGCTATACACAGAACGACTTTTAACGCCATCCAGTCGCTACTTCTCACTCGTCGATCGAAACCAATGGATCACGCGCCGTCTACAGATCTTCGGTCTGCACGTTCACCTTGGAATGAAAGACGGTGATCACGCTATTGCGATAAACAATGCTCTCTGCCACTACCTTCCCGTGATACTTGCGCTCTCAGCGAGCTCGCCTTTTTGGCACAGCGACGATACGGGCCTTGCCTCGTGTCGCATTACTTTCTTCGAAGCAATTCCAACCGGCGGGCATCCATGTCTTCTCAATAATTGGAGCGAGTTTGAGACGCTCGTTGAACGGTTGACTTTCTCGCGTTCGATTACATCGATTAAAGATTTGTGGTGGGACATCCGCCCCAACAATGACTTTGGAACAATCGAAGTGCGTATTGCCGACTGTCCGCCGACCATTCGCGAAATCGAATCACTGGTCGCTCTGATTCATACGATGGCGATTTTCATTGACGCTGAACTCACGGCTGGTCGCAAGTTTTCGCCACCACCCGAATGGATACTTCGAGAAAATAAATGGCGGGCTTCGCGGCATGGTGTCCAATGCGAGCTGATTCGAGACCTTGAGGGAACTGCGATTCCCTTCGTGGAAGTCTGGAAAGAAATTCGTGAGTCAATGCGTGCGAGTTGGACCGAACTCGGATACGAAAAGTTCATCGCGTTTCTAGATGACGTGATTGCTAATGGTCCAAGCTACGCTCGGCAGCGCGTGCACGCTGAAAAGGGAGGAAACCTCAAGTCGGTCGTCGAGCATCTCGCCAGAGAGAATCGAACCGATAATCCCGAATGGTTGCGTCGGAGAGATAATTAGCCGCGCGGGCATGCCAAACAGTCAATTGCCAAACCGCCGATTGTCAGCGCGATTTTCTTTAGCGCGATTTTTTTAGCGCGCTAACTTCTTTTGTTTTGCGACTTCTAAAAAAAGACGCATCAGTTTGTCACCGTCAAGAGTCGACGTCTCGCCTGAGGCATCAAATTCGGGATGCCACTGAACGGCCAACACGTACTCGTCTTCAGTGATGTGGCTAATGGCTTCAATTAGCGAATCGCCTTCACTGATTGCTTCAACCAAAAGCCCCGAACCTAGCTTTTTAATCCCCTGATGATGCACCGAAATAACGGCACCACCATCGGGATAGATATCGCCAAGAATTCCGCCGGTCGTGCACGTGACAGAATGAGCGAATCTCTCTTGAGCCGACGGATCAAAATGCTTTTGAAAGCCATCTGTTTCAAGATCCGTGTAGAGCGAGCCGCCGTAATGGATATTGAGAAGTTGTAAACCCCGGCAAATTCCCAAAATCGGTTTGCGTTCTTTGATGAATGCGCGAATGAGGGCGAGCTCGTACTTATCTCGAACCATGTCGTACTTGACCACGCCGGTCGAGTCGGGCTTCTCACCATAAAGGCTTGGATGAACATCGACGCCTCCTTGAAGAATAAGCGCGTCAAGCTCTTGAGCGTATCCAGATACGTTCAGTGTTCTTGGCTCGAATTCAGACTTCAAAGATTCGGACGGAATCATGAACGGCAAAGCATCGTTTCGAGCGACCCAACTCGCAAACGAAGTTTCGAGATACTGAATAGAACGATTTGCCTCGCCGTAAAAGACGGGCGCCTTATCGTGAAACTTCGCTGAAATTCCGATTTTGACCAACGCTGCCACCGGGGCATCTTACAGAACCATCGCTGAGAAGCACTTGAAACCTCGCCAGAATCGATTTCAAAGCCCCTTTTCTCAATTGATCTTCAACATTGAGAACCATTACCCATTCGACCTTTTGCCGTGCGAACTAGGTTCATGCGTCAACTCCCCCTTAGCCTCATCTCGATTTTTGTTATCGCTGTGCCCTGCCTACTTTCGGCTCAATCCGGTTCGCCTCAAGAAGGTTCGCGAGTCTTTGAATTGCCTCAAGTCGTTATCGACAGCCCTTCGCCGATGATCGAAAATCGCCCCGTCGTCGACCGCAAAATTTTTGTCGGGAAAAAAGCGACGGTCATACCAAAGGCCGAACAGCCGACTGTGCCCGGTAACCAGTACCGTCAAACACTTGCCCAAATTCCGGGATTGATGATTTCAGAGGTTAACAACGAATCTTTTGCCAGTATCGGCTACCGTGGAATGGGCGACCCGCACGAATCGTTTAACATCTTGATGCTTCGTGACGGCCTACCAATCGCCCCCGATCCGTACGGCTACCCAGCGGCCTACTATGTGCCACCTCAAGAGGCTCTTGACCGCATCGAGTTTTTTCGCGGCGGCGCCGGTCTGCTTTATGGTCCACAACCGGGTGGAGCACTAAACTGGCAGCTTCGATCGGCGCCAAGAGCTAGTGAGGATCTTAAGATCATGACTAAGAACCTCGGTGGCAGTTACGGACAATACAGTTCGTTTAGCGAAGTCACCTCTGCGAACGAAGATTTCGGCTTTCTTGGAAGCTTCGCAGTTCGAGGCAGTCGCGGTTTTCGAGAGAAGAATGGTGATTCGAACATTGTGAATCCACGGCTGAATTTCGGTTGGAATTCGAATCCGACGAGCCGTTTCTCTTTGGATTTCGACTTCTACCAAGGGCGATTCGGAGAACCGGGCGGACTTGCGCTAACGCCCGCCGCCGGGGCCATCGCAATCGGCGAGGGATTCGAGAAGACCACGCTTGCGAACGATCGCTTCGAATTCGAACGACTTGGTACCGTCGTGAGTTGGGACAAAGAATGGTCAGCACACACAGGTGCCAAGGCTTCACTGTTTTACTCGAAAACGAGGCGGGCTAGCTTTCGCCAGTCGCTAGGGGGAGCTCCGACCTTCGGAGGAGTCGCCGTCGGCACAACCAATACGATCCAAGAACAGAACTTTCAGACGACCGGGCTCGATGTTCGTATACTTCAAAAGTACGATCTCGGTGACGAGGAACAAAACTTAACCGTCGCATTTACTGCAATGAACACGACGTCACCGTTTAGCCAGCAGACTGGCGCGACACCTTTCGCGCGGTCGGGAACCCCGAATCGCGAGCTGTCGCGCAAAACGTTTTCATCGGCTGTGTCTATTGAGAACGCTTTCAAACTTGACCGGCTTACACTCACGCCGGGACTTCGCGGCGAAGCGATCGAGCAAAGCGTCGACGAGACTCTCAACGTAGGCTCGACCGTTCCGCTTCGCAGGGCGACGAAAATGTCTTCGCCGATACTCGCCGGCCTGGGCGCTGAGTACCGATTTGAGGCCGGGCCAACTCTTTACGGCAACGTTTCTCAGGGCTTCAAACCTCCGGCCTTTGCCGACACGGTTCCGCTTTCGACCGGCGACGTGATCAGCGAAGACATTAAGGAAGCTCGCACACTTGCTAAGGAGGTTGGACTTCGCGGTGCCGCATTCGGAGTTGAAGCCGATGCGAGCTTGTTTCAGATCGACTACTCAGATCAGTTTGGTCGCGTCGGACAAGTGATTCGAAATGTCGGTGAATCGAAAACGGACGGCCTTGAACTGTTGCTGACGAGTAAAATTTCAACTGGACTTTCGCTTTACGCCAACGCGACTTGGCTGAAAGCCGAATTTACCGGCGGTCCACTTGCTGGAAAGACGCCACAATATGCACCTCGAGAAATGTATCGAGCAGGACTCGCTTGGTCGTATGTCGAAAAATCTTCGGTTCGGTTGCAGGTACAGTCGACGGGCGAGCACAACGGCGACGACGCCAACACAGATCGATTCAAACTTCCGAGCACAACCGTCTGGGACTTGTCAGGCGAACAAAAACTGCCAGAGTTCTGGACGATCAAAGATGCACGCCTAAACTGGGGAATACAAAACCTGCTCGACCTGCGCTCTCATACACGCGTTCGGGCGAACGGCGTTGAACCGCTGCAGCCGCGCACCTTCTACGCGGGAATGAGTTTGTACCTATGAGACTGCCATTCAAATTTCTGCCGCAACTACTAATTCCGCTCTTGTTTTCCGCTGCACTTCATGCGGCTGCCACCAGCTGGGTGCTTTGGGTTGGCGGAAATGAGTCGAGCGATGTCACGACTGAAGTTTGGCTCGTCGACGAGTCTCCTCGTGTCCGTTCGGTTCGTCCCACGCACCCGATTCATAAAGTCTTTCCCCGACGCGTTTCGGCGACACAGGCCGAATCGCTCCCCGCGTCGGCCGCGCTCGAACCGGCAGGTGCCGTTCGCGAGCCGACGACTTCAGACATATTGACCACCGCAAACGAAATATTTGATCTCAGTAGTCCCCAAACTCACCCGTACTTCTCGCGATTGCGAAGAATCCTGAGTGACTCAAAGCGTGGCTTGATCGCAACCGAGGGGTCGGCCGAGCAGTTTTTGATTCAGATCGCAATCAAGGGTTCGGGCGAAATCATTGCCGTTAACGTCAGCGGCGAAGATAGCCGACTGAAATCTGAACTCAAAGAGCGGATGGCGCGAATTGGGTTTGTTCCCGAGCTGCCGGCAGAAATCCTTTTCGGCAAAGATCATGTTGAGATTCGCTACCGCGTTCTGTTCTCGCGCTAGTTCAACCTTTTACGCCGCAGGCTGGATTTTAATGGCCAGCGGTTGTGCTTCGACGGCGGTGGTGACTCAAGTCAATCCTACCCGCACCGCCTCAATTGAAACTCGTTTTCTCGCGAGCGAGCCAGACCCCAAATTCGAAAAAAAACTTGCAACGGCGGTCGCTCGTATTCTTTATTTCTCAGAAAAAGAAGGCCTTGGTATCAGCGACGCGACCACTTTCGTGTCGAAAGTTTTTGTCTACGGCACAAAGGCCGCGTTTGATAAAACATTGACCTCGTCACCGAGCTGGCAAGCCGGAATCTCTGTACCGATAAATTACGTCGGCTACGGACAATCGAAGCAGTTCCACGTCCTATCGTTCACTGCATATCAACGGATCCATCCTGATGCTTCAGTTGATGACTACACAAAGCTTCTCACTCACGAGCTCGCTCATCTCTTTCACATCTCATTTCTTCAAGGCCAAGAAGACGAGATGGGACCCACCTGGTTTTTCGAAGGTTTTGCTTGTTATGTTGCTGGCCAATATCAAACTTCAGTTTTACCTGAGGGTTCACGCCTCACTAAAATCAAATCGCAGACTGGTCGCGGAAGCTACGAAGACTACGCGGCCATTTTTCGATACCTGACCCGCCGATCATCTGTGCGTGAACTTCTCATCGAGTTTCGACGGAAGTCGAATTTTTGAAAAATTGAATCGGGCGCGACTCCACAAAACCAAATCCACGAATGATCTTTTGCCCCGCTGAAAAGTCGCGAGCGCGAACACACGCCGCTCTCTTACCGGCGCTACCCTTGCACAATGCCTGGTTAAGTTTTGAGGGAATGTCCTCTCAAAAAAATTTCCAATATAGAGGTGTTCACCATGGCTGATCAAAACCAGAACTCAAACCAAAGTTCGAACCAGAATCAAAAATCTGCTGGAAAAGATATGTCTCAGCAAGAAAACAAAATCTCAGGTCGTCCTCAGGGAACTCACGACCAGAGCTCGAAAGGAACAACCGATACAGGTTCGCGTAGCGGCGCTGGGCGTTCGGCAGCTGACGACGATCAAGAAGAATCGCGCGACGCCGAAGGTCTCACTAGCGGTTCAAAGGAATCGAAGCCGGGCCAACAGGCAAATCGACCTTCGCAAAACTCTGATCGCTCGAAATAAAAACGATCTTAATAAGTCAAAGTGTGACTTTGGCCGGCGAGTTCGCCGGCTTTTTTTTAATTTCATTCGCCGAGGATTCTATTTGTTCACGCTCAACATTCATGTGCAGTGCGCAGTTCGTGCCAAGGAATCAAAACCAGATTCATGATCGGCACCGAAGAAAGGCCAAGAGCAAACTGGCGAAGGGGCAACCCTCCTGAGCGAAGCGTATCTTCAAGTTCAACGACCACTGACATCAACATGCCCCCCCCCACGCCGGCCACTCGACCGAGCCCGACGCCAAACCGCCAAGAACCGCGGTCTTGCCTAAAAAAAGCGAGCGCAGAACGTCCCAATCGCGGTGGTCGCGAACGAGATAGATGCTCCTAGAGCAGCAAAGCTAAAAAGCGACATCGCCGCGGTTTTCAGATCTCGCCAGATCTCCTTTCCTTACGATTTTGCTGAGTCATTGAGTTCTCCTAGAGTTCTCCTCGCGACAAATTGACGTCTAAAAATGCCCACGTTAATAATGAGGACTGCCGACGGCTGAAACCGTCAGAAGGATTCTTGTGATGGTTATCGTAGGGTCGGGCCTTTGCGGACTTTCAATTGCGTCACTCGCAAAGCTACGCGGACTTGCTTCTCCAACCGTACTCGAAAAATCTCGAGGTGTCGGCGGCCGGTTAGCGACCCGGCGAACAGATACCGCAAAATTTGATCACGGCGCACAATTTCTTCGCGTTCGAAACGAGACAGAAGATCTTCGAAAGAGGTGGAACGACGCAGGAATTCTTTCGACCTGGTTCGAAGCAAAGGGTATCGCGCACGTGAGCGGTCGAGAAGGCATGACTTCCCTTGCAAAAGCTCTCGCACGTGATGCAACCGTGAAGCTTGAGCACCGCGTGACGAAGCTAGAAAGAATTCAGGGCGGACTATTTCGGATGTCTATTGAAAATCAAGCTTCGATCGAGAGCCGAGTCGTCATACTTACCTGCCCGCTTCCGCAAAGCCTCGAGATTCTAAGAAATAGCCAAATCGCTTACGACAAATCACTCGAAGCGATCAGCTATGAAAAAGCGCTTGTTGGCCTTTTCGAAGATGTGAAAGCAAATCCTAACCTGATCAACTCTTATGGCTACATCGAACCCGAATCTTCCGACATTTTTTCGATAGCCAATCAAATGGCAAAAGGACTTAGCGACCAACCAGCTTGGACGGTCACAATGGGGCCAAACTTTAGTGAAACAAATTTCGATGAATCAGACTCGGTGACACTAGAACGTGTCATTGAATCAGTTTGCAGGTTTGATCCGATCTTTGAATTCAACGGATGCCAACTTAAAAAGTGGCGCTACTGCCGACCCACCTCTCGCTTCGCCGAACCCTACCTCAAAGTCACCGACGGGCTTTATTTGGCAGGCGACGCTTTTGGGGGGCAAAGCTTAAACGGCGCCGTTCGAAGCGCACAAGCCCTCGTAGGCGCGCTCTAGTTTTGTTTTGCCAAGTGTCGTGCAAACGCTTTCATAACGAGTGCGTGCAAGACAGCCTGGGAATACTTGTAGATG
>JALHOI010000039.1:0-2692 GCA_022843085.1 Pseudobdellovibrionaceae bacterium | reverse complement strand
CCACGGCAGCGACGGCCGAAAGTCGTGTATAGCCGCGAGCACAAACTTACGATTCAGCACGACACGAAACTCAAGTCGCCCCTTATTCTGTTCAGAGACGAGCCAGCCCTTGATGATGTAAAATAACTGCCGATCAACGTTACTTCGCTCGGGACTTAGTACCAGGCCAAGCAAGACAGGTTTCGGCCCCAACACTGAAAAACTAACGTTGAGATCAGCGCTACGAACTTGAATTAACGGTCTGAAAAATTTTGGTAGCCAATCAATGTATTGGTCTTTCACCCACTCGGCATTTCGGCCGAGAGGAAGCGGTAGTCTCTGAACCGAACGAACGGTTTTGCGCTGAACACGAAATCGAAACGAGCTGCGGCCAGCGTGGGTTTTCATCGTCGCCTTTTCAAGAAGATCAAAATAATTTCGTTTTGACGATTCAGAATCAAAGAGATGATCGGCGCGTGCGACCATCTGATGCTCAAGAGACTCAACAAGCGGATAAACTAAATCTTTTGAAGTGTTCGTGATGAGACTGACCCAAAGACGCGACAAAGTTGGCGTAAATACTGGCACACGAACAAAAAATCTTCGAATACCCAGCCGGCGTGCTGTTTCTTGCATCATTCGCATGTAGGTGATCGGGCGACACCCGGCAAGATCGTACGTCCGATCGATATGCGCGGCTTCGAATGCACTTTCAGACAGAGCCTGCAGAACGGTAACAAGATCTACCGGTGTTGTTAGATTCTGTGTCCATCGCGGACAGATCATAATTGGAAGTCTTTTAACGAGCTTCAAAAGAATCTGAAACGAAGAACCGTTTTCGCCAAGAATCAGACCCGCACGAAACACAGTCGTCGGCAAGGAATACTCTGAAAACGTCTGTTCGACTTCAAGTCGGCTTTGAAGATGAAGCGAGAGGTCTGGGGTATCGGGGACGAGTCCCCCTAGGTAAACCACGTGCTTAACCTTGGTCTTTCGAATCGCACGTGCAAAGTTGTCAGCTAGAATCAGATCGTAATCAGCGAACGAACCTTGATCGAGCTGCGCGGTTGGACCCATCGAATGGACAAGGTAGTACGCAAGGTCAACCTCCGCGGGTAGCGCAGCCTCGAGCGACTTAAGTGAGAACAAGTCGCAAGCCTTCCATGTCACTCGCGGATCGTCGGACTCTTGCTGGCTTCGCGAAAGTGCTATGACTTCGCACGTCGGAAATCTTTCAAGCAATTGAGGAATCAGCGCTTTGCCGATGTAACCACTGGCGCCAGCGACGACAATTCGAATTCCACCCGGCATCACCACTGATGTGGAACACGAATGAGGTTATCAGCCTTATAGCCTGCCGCTTTTAGAGCGTTCACGGCTTCTTCGACGATTGCATCCGGATTCTTCCAGTCTCGCGCCATGATCCAAAGATATTTTTGATCTGGAACGCCGACCGCCGTCCAACGGTAGTCTTTATCAAGTGCTACCACGAGGTAATCCAATTTTAGCGGCCACAGCGGCGATATTTTCCAGTGCGCGCCGGTTTCGGCGTTGTGAACCCACGCCTTTTGAGAAATCGATTTTTTCGGCCCGGTGAAAGAACCTCGGTTGTAGGAAAAGCCGACGTCAATGCGCTCTTTTGTTGCGTTCCAACTGTAGGTTTCGATTCCGTTGTGAACGTCGACTTCAAGAAAAGTAAAGCGCCCGGCGAGCACGTACCAATCGCCCATGAATGCTTGAACATCGACTTTTTCAACAGTTTTCACTTTGTGTCCCGTCGAGCCACAGCCCAGAGAAAAAAAGCCCAAGATCGCAAACGCGAGCGCCATCAAGAAAATATTCTGACGAGAGACTTCGTGTCGCTTCATTCTTAGGTCATGCTCCACTTCGCAAACTCTTGCGCCGCTTTCAAGATTGGGACCGGCGGCCGCCCGACCAAGATTCGAGCGCGATCTGCCGCCGTCAGATTACAAGCGTAAAAGCGCGAAATTAGTTCGGGCGAAAGAGTATAGAATCTTTCGAGAACCTTGTAGCGCCGGCCCGGCTCGCTTGCTCGGAACATCATCCGATTTAGAAGATAGAGGTAAGAAAAACTTTTTTCAATTTCGCCATTTTCGCGCCGAACCGCCTTCAAAAAAAGATCAGCCGTCGGGGATGCGACGCCGCTAAGCGCTTCGATTTGGCGAAAAAGAATCGACGTTGTGTAGCCTGTGACCGGGTGAGCAAGGCCAGACGCTGCGCCGAGAGAAACCGATTTTACATCGCCCGCAGCTTCGGATGCACTATTTGAGGAAAATGCAAGAGGAAGCGATCCGCTTTCGGTTCGATCAATCGAGGCGACCTTCCACGACATCGTCTTCGCATACTTTAGCACTTCGCTCTTTGTCGCTTCGAATTCAAGCTCGGGTGTATCCGAGTAATAAGTATCTTCGATCAACAATGAAGTCGGCGACCACGGCAGACAGTAAACGAATCGAAATCCGTCAGTCTGTTCAACAGTCGCATCCATTAAAATTGGCCGCGACAATCCGTGGGGCTTCTCAATAGTCACGTCGAGACCGACAAACTTCTGCCACCCGCATTCAGAGTCAGCACGAAGTTTCGGCCAACCTGTCGTGAAAATCGTGAAATCGGCGTCAGTCCGCCGCTGTGTCGCAAAGTTTGAGGCCAACAATTCATCTGTCTGAGGAAAAAAAGCATCCGAAGCGATCGC
>JALHOI010000038.1 GCA_022843085.1 Pseudobdellovibrionaceae bacterium | reverse complement strand
TCAGCCGTGAACCAATGGCTCGCAAAAAACAATTTTGCAGGGTTCGATCAAAGCTTCATCGATGAGCTCAAAAAAGTTGAGGGTACGAACAGCGAGTTTCCTGTTGCTGTACCGTACGACCTTGAAGCCGACATGAATACAATCGGTCAGCTGTACAAGAAACCCGTTTCAGTCTTTACAAACGCAGGCTGCTACTCGGCCTGCGAAGTTGTAACAGCTTTACTTAAAGATTCGGGTGGCGCCAAGGTTTGGACAGAAGACGGGACGACCGGCGGTGGTGGCGCAAACAACATGTATCAAACCGACATGGTGTACTACACTCAAACATTTCCGAACTCGCCCTTTCAGGCGCTTCCGCACGGCGAACAGTTTCTTCTCGCGTGGCGGCAAATTGTAAGAACCGGCTTAGGCCAAGGCCAGTTAATTGAAAACATCGGAGTCACCGGCGATTTCTTGGCGCCAAACACTTACAGCGATTTCCGAAACGACAGCGAACAGCAATTCAAGCTCATCACCGCTGAACTGAAAGCGCGTGCATCGCTCACGACAGCACCGTGATTCGGGTGCGTTGAAATCTGATTTGACGAACGGCGGGACCACCGCCGTTCGGGCTCTCACAATCGGCGGGACCACCGCCGTTCGGGGAAAGCCAAACGCTCGGCGGTGCTCCGCTAGTCTTAGCCGCTGCGCCTCTGGCCGCCACTTGAAGCCCAAGGCAGTTCTTAGCTGAAGAACCAGTCTCGATATCGACTCTGCGCGACTCGACTCTGCGCGACTCGACTCTGCGCGACGCGACTTCGACCCAATTCGAATACGGTCGAGTCGCGAGCGCGGTTTAAACGCGAGTGCCGGAGCTCTGGCTTCGGCTCTGGCCGGCGCTCTGGCCGGCGCTCTGGCTGGGTTTTTGGGCCGGGTTTTGCCCCTCATTCTACCTTGACACTTTACCATCGGTCACGTAGGTTCCCGAGATGCGCTCAAAGCAAAGTTCGCTATTCAAACAACTGCCGAAAGATTACGGCGGAAGCCTAAGAAACAAGCGGAAAGGGCGGGCAAATGCTCGGCCCATCTCCACAAGGCACACGATGCACCTTGTCTTGAAATCGACGAAAGCCCGAGGCGAATGGAATTTTTTGCTTCCTAAACACAGTAAGAACATTCGCCGTATCGTCGATAAATTTTCTTTCATTTACGGTGTCAAAGTGGTGTCTTTCGCCAACGTCGCGAATCACCTGCACCTACAGATTAAACTCTCGAATCGATTTGCCTACCGGCCCTTCATTCGCGCGATCACGGGTTCGATTGCAACGAGTGTGACGGGCCGCAAGCGTGTGAAAAAGCACGTTCAGGCAGGAGCAGCGGTGATGCTTCCAGTATCCCAGAAAACATCACTGAAATTTTGGGATCATCGGCCGTTCACCAGAATTGTTGAGAGCTCTAAAGACTATCTGAATCTTAAAGACTATATCCGGATGAATCAAATCGAGGCCGAGGGTTGGCGTCGAAAGGACTCGGCGTCGATGGTTAAGGTCGAAAAATTATTCGAACGGTCAGGTTGATTCTAACGACGATTTGCGGAGCATGGGCGGATTGTGCGCAGCTCCGGATCGATCGGCCCAGCAATATCGAATCAAAAAAATTCGGTCAAAGGCCGGCCACCAAGGCCGGGCCTCCACTGCACCACTGCCGGCCGCCAAGGCCGGTCTTCGCGCTCGGTCGCTGAACTCGGCCGTTACCGTCAACGACCAGGTGTCGAGATTCGGAGAGCCACATCGGCGGCTCACGGCAACTTGTGTGGGCCGCGCGCTAGCAGGCGGATTTTTCTTGGATGAGTCGAGCGCCGCGACGAAACGTGAGATACGCCCACGCCCACTGGACAAAAACCATGAAGCGGTTTTTGAAACCAATCAGATAATAAATGTGCACGACGAGCCACGTGAGCCAGGCGAAATATCCAGAGAATTTAATAGGACCCGCTTCGACAATCGCCCGACGTCGGCCAATCGTGGCCATTTGACCCTTGTCGTTGTACTCGAAGTCCTTCGTCGTCTGGCCGCGCGAAAGTCGCGCGATTGCTTTTGCTACGTAACGTCCGGCCTGCATCGCGACGGGCGCGAGACCCGGAAGTGGCTGACCGTCAGCGCCCGTGGCATTTGCGAGATCGCCGATCACGTAAATCGGCAAGCTCGAGGCTTTCACACGCAGTTGTGCGTCGACATTCACCCGACCCTGGCTGTCGATCGATCCACCTGCAGCATCGGCAATAAGTTTACCGAGGCCCGACGGTTTCACACCGGCCGCCCAAATGACCGTCCGCGCTTGAACCGATTCTTGGCCGAGCTGAACTCCGTCACTTGTGATGTTAGACACCCGGGTCGAAGTCCAAATCTGGACACCCATTTTTTCAAGATCGCGCGTCGCCTGACGAGCGAGCGATTCATCAAACGTTGCAAGCAGTCGCGAACCCGCCTCGATGAGAATCACTCGGGTTCGCGATGGGTCAATTCTTCGAAAGTCGCGCTCAAGCGTGAATCGACTAATCTCGGCGATCGCGCCGGCGATTTCGACTCCAGTCGGGCCTCCGCCGACAACTATGAAAGTCATAAGTGAGCGCTGCTTCTCGGTATCGGTTTCCATTTCGGCGTGTTCAAACGCGAGTAAGATTCGCCTTCGAATTTCGGTCGCTTGATCGACCGTTTTCAAACCGGGAGCAAAGGCTTCCCACTCGCCGTGACCAAAGTAACTGTGGCCTGCGCCCGCCGCGACAATCAGAGCGTCAAATTTATATCGCCCGATGGTCGCGACGACTTCGCGGCTTTCGAGATCAAACCCCGTCACTTCATCTAGCACGACCCGAACATTCGGATCGCCGGCAAAAATACTTCGAATCGGAAACGAAATTTCAGCAGGGCTTAAAGCTGCGGTTGCAACTTGATATAGCAGCGGCTGAAAGAGGTGATGATTGCGGCGGTCGATCATCGTGATCTCGAAATTCGCTCCGCCCTCGCCTCTTTCACGAGCCAGCGCGCGCGCCGCCGCGAGTCCACCAAAACCACCACCGATAACTACAATCTGGCTAAGCTTCATCCCGCTTACGATCGCATGGCCGCGCGCAATGCGCTAGACACCTCTTCACGGTCAAAATCCTATTGCACCGCTTCAGGTCGCGCGATAGCTCCTAGGACTATGTTTCATCTCAAAGATTACGCTCAGCCCGAGTTTTGGATTCGCGAAACAAATTTGCATTTCGATCTGTACGAGGACCACGCGCGGGTTCGGTCGCGACTCGTCTTTGAACGACGAAAAGGTGTTCAGGCAAATGTGATTCGCCTTGACGGCGAGAACTTGCAATTCAAAGGCGTAAAACTTGACGGCGTCGCGTGCGTCAAGGCTGCCGACGGAAGCGCTCTGAAACGAGGTCAGTACGGATTCGAAAAAGAACGCCTACTTGTCGGAGTCGGCGATCACGAAAACCCAGTTCTTGAAATCGAAGTGGTCAATGAACCGCAAAAAAATTTAGCGTGCGAGGGTTTGTACCGCTCGAGTGGAATGTTCTGTACTCAATGCGAAGCCGAAAGCTTTCGTCGCATCACGTATTATCTCGACCGACCCGATGTCATGTCGGTGTTCACCGTCACACTTGTGGCCGACAAGTCGATGTATCCGGTTTTACTTTCAAACGGCAATCGTACCAGCCAGCGTGAATTGGATGGCGGGCGACACGAGGCCACCTGGTTCGATCCACATAAAAAGCCCTGCTATCTTTTCGCTTTGGTCGCCGGAGACCTCGGCGTTTTGCGAGATTCGTTTACGACAATGTCGGGTCGTCAGGTTGCGCTTGAAATCTACTGCCGCAAGGGGCTTGAGAAGCGTTGCGAGCACGCTATGGATTCACTGAAAAAATCGATGACGTGGGACGAAGAGAGGTTTGGCCTCGAATATGATCTCGACGTCTTCATGATCGTTGTCGCCGATGATTTCAATATGGGCGCCATGGAGAACAAAGGGCTCAATATATTTAACGCGCACTACGTGTTGGCTGAGGCCGCGACTGCGACCGACAACGATTTCAATAATATTCAAGCCGTCGTTGGGCATGAATACTTTCACAACTGGACAGGAAACCGCGTCACGTGCCGAGACTGGTTTCAGCTGTCGTTAAAAGAGGGACTCACCGTTTATCGCGACCAAGAATTCTCGGCTGATATGGGATCACGAGCGGTGAAACGAATTCAAGACGTCATACGCCTGCGCACTCATCAATTTGCCGAAGACTCGGGGCCGATGGCGCATCCTGTAAGACCGCAGTCGTATGTCGCGATCGACAATTTTTATACGATGACAGTCTACGAAAAGGGAGCCGAACTCATTCGGATGATCGAAACCTTGATCGGTCGTGAGGCCTTCCGAAAAGGCTCGGATCACTACTTCAGACTCTACGATGGTCAAGCCGTCACAACTGATGACTTTGTACACGCGATGGCTCTCGGCGCCGAATCTGTTGGCCGACCTCGCGACTTTACCCAGTTCAAGAACTGGTACGACCAAGCTGGAACTCCAAGCGTAAAGGTCGAAACACGCTACCTCGAAGTTGAGAAAAAATTTGAAATCACGATGACGCAAACGTGCCCAGCATCAGCTGGACAGGCCGAGAAAAAACCATACTTAATTCCAATATCGATTGGGCTTTTGGGTCGTGATGCGGCGACAGGCGGCGGTCGCGATTTGATTTCGACCCGTGTTCTCGAGCTTTCGCTACCCAAACAGACCTTTGTCATCGACGACGTCAGCGAAAAACCGGTCTTGTCTATGCTGCGCGGTTTTTCGGCCCCAATTCGAGTCGAATGCGAGTTTTCGGTCGACGAGCTCAGCTTTTTGATTGCCCACGATTCAGATCCCGTCGCGCGTTGGGAGGCGACACAAAATTTAATGTTGCTTGCTCTGAAAGCCCAAGTGGCCGCCGGCCAAGAGTCGCGCGCCGCTGACGCAGCATCAGCTCTGAGCCAAGCGACTTCGCTTAAGGCCTCACTTGTCGAAGCACTTCGCCCCCTGTTAACTGCGGCTGAAACCGCGACGGGCGGTGCCGACCCCGCCTTCGTAAGTTTTATGTTGCAGTTGCCGTCTGAAAATTACATCGCGCAATTTTTTAGCGAAGTGGATGTCGAGGCAATTTTTGATGCACACAACGGATTGCTGAAGGCAATTGCTCGGGCGCATCGTCAAAGCTTCGAAAAAATCTACGAACGTCTTTCGATCAAACCAATAACTGGTTTCTCGTCGCTTGCTCAGGGTGAGCGGGCGCTTCGAAATTCTGCATTGTCCTACCTGTGTCTTAGCGACGACTTGCGCGATCTCGATCGAGCTCTTCGCCAGCGTCGCGAGGCGAAAGATATGACGACTGAGCTTGGCGCAATTGAGGCGCTGAACCGGTCGTCACAGCCGGCACGTATCACGGCCCTCGACGAATTTCGCGCGAAATGGAAAAACGAGACCCTTGTCATGAACAAGTGGCTGATGTTGCGAGCTATCGCGCCTGGCCTCAAAACCTTGAACGAAATTAAAGATTTGATGGAAGATTCTGTCTTTGACAAAAATAATCCTAACAAAATCTATTCACTGATTCTGGCTTTCGCAAAGTTCAACACTCTGGGTTTTCATGCCAAAAATGGTGATGGCTATCAATTCATCGCCGACCAAGTGCTTGATGTTGATCGACGAAATCCGCAGGTGGCGGCACGTTTGGTTTCGGCGTTCAATCAATGGAAGACATTTGACCCCGCAAGACGCGAACTCATTCGAGCGCAGCTTGATCGAATTTCGAAACATGCGGGGCTATCAAACAACGTCAGCGAAATTGTTGGTCGCGCTTTAACGTAAGCTAAGGCGAGCTGGCCGGCTCTTGCTTCGCTTGTGGCGTAACCACGAGACACCTTAGAGTTTGTTGCGAGCCGCGTAGGCGGCGACCTTATAGGCCTCGGCAAGGGTCGGATAGTTAAAAACGTTGTCGACGAAGAAATCGACCTGCGCGCCGAAGGCCATTGCGACCTGCCCGATGTGCACAAGCTCGGTCGCGCCGGTTCCGATCACGTGAACACCGATTATGCGTCGGGTTTTTGCATGAACGAGCAGCTTTAAAAACCCGAACTCGTCTTCAATCATTTTGCCGCGCGCGAGTTCGGCATAAGAAGCCTTACCGACCACGTAATGAATGCCTTTCGATTTGCACTCTTCCTCTTGCATACCAACGGTCGAGATTTCAGGAATGGTGTAGATTCCATACGGAAAAGTATCAGGAAATTCAGCAGGCAGATTCTCGAATGCGTGAAGGGCTGCAAGCCGGCCCTGCTCGGCCGACGAGGCCGCAAGCGCCGGTGCGCCGATGATATCGCCAACAGCGTAAATGTTGGGAACAGCCGTCTGGTAGTTGCGGTTGACCGCGAGCGAACCACGTTCGTCTGCAACGAGATTAGCATTCGATAATTTTAACTTTTCGAAATTCCCCGTTCGACCTTGGCACACCAGGACAGCGTCGAACTTTTCAATTACGACCTCGTCGTCAATAGTGAATGTCGCGTCGGTGCGCCACGCTCGGCCGGTTTCACCCGGCACAGTTTGCACAGAGTGCAGTGGGTTCCCTAAGCGCATACTGACGCCCGAGGCCTTTAATTGTTTCAGCAGAGACGAGACGACTTCTTGATCAATCGACTTAAGAAGTTCAGGTCGCGTGTCGTGTAAGGTTACACGAACACCGGTTCGCGCGAAAATAGAAGCATATTCGACGCCGATGACACCTGCTCCGATCACAAGCAATGTGCGCGGCTGAAACTTCATCTCAAGTATCGTGTCGCTATCAAAAATTGTGAAACCATCGAAATCGAATTCTTTCGGACGACGAGGGCGCGTTCCGGTGGCGATCACGATAATACGGGCCGTGTACCGTGTGGCTGTTCCATCATTTTCAACTATGACGGTGTTGGCGTCGTGAAATGAACCCGTGCCTTCAACGACCTGAATACGGTTTCGGTCGAGTTGATTTTCGATAATGTGACGTTCTTCATTGATAATGCGCTTAGTTCTTTCCATCACGCCCATCAACGAGAGCTCGCCGGGCTTTGCCATGAGAGCCGATTCTCGAAGAGCCTTCGACGGAATCGTTCCAAGCTGTAAGCAAGAGCCGCCTAGTTTGTCTTTTTCTATGACGAGAACCTTTTTTCCAAGCTTTGCAGCTTGTACGGCCGCGCGCTGACCGCCTGGGCCCGAACCGATTACAATAAGATCAAATTCAAAGCTGCTCATGTCTCTATTACCTTACGCTGTCCTGTCTTGGTGTACCAACTCAACAAGTGTAAACACTGCGCCGGCCACGACGGGACCTAAGAAGAGCCCGTAAAAGCCCATCGTCTCGAGGGCGCCAATAGCGGCAACAAACGCAACGAATCCGTTGAGTTTTCCAGCATCACTTAAGACAAAAGGCCGGACAATATTATCGCTGACACTGACAACGACCGCCGTGATTAAAAAGACAATGACGTGAGTCCAATTTCCCATCAGGGCCGCAGACCCGATCAGGTAAAGCGCGACTGGTGCGGTGCCGACAATCGGAACAAATGAAAACACGAATGCGGTCATCGTAATCAATAAGGCGCCATCGACTTGCATCACTAACAAAACGAGGCCGATGATCGACGCTTGAACAATACCCGAAACAACGGTGGCAAGAACACTCGACGACGAAAGACCGCCGATTCGATCGAACAGACGATTTGTTTTCGAATCACCAAGCGGAGATACGCGACGAAGCCAGTTTAAAACCTCCGGTGCTTGCGACAGAAATACGAAGACTGCAATTACGATGACGACATTCACAACCATGAGTCTCGGAAGATCTGTGATGAGCGATTGCAAAATTTCAAAAGCAACTTTGCCAATGGCGGTCGCGAGCTCCTGAATGTGGCGAATGATGTCGGTGCGATCGACAGGCAAATACCCTTCTGCCCAATTCAAGACGGGCCCCATAAGTGATTCAACGTCAAGCTTTTCGGTCCAGTCTGCTGGCAGATCTTTAAACTTGCGGACACCTGCGCTCGCCGCGAGAAATGAAACACCAGCGAGAGGCAACAAGAAGACCACCGCAAAACTTGTCGTTAGAAGGGCAGCACGCACTGAGTTTGAATCAATTTTGCGAGCTAATTTTTTATGAAACGGGTAAAGCGTCGCGGCGAACAGACCGGCCATCAGAATCGGGTTTACGAAACCGATACACATCCAAACAAGGCCGGCGATTGCGACAAAAATTGAAATCTTTAGAATCCAAGGGTTGGTCTTATCCAACTTGCTTGTCGAATCATCAAAACCCTCACGTTCACGTTTTCGAACGGTGCGTGGAATGAAGCTCATCTTGTTCTGCTTTCCTCAAAAGATATTTCGGGCTTCAAAGTCGGCCCTAAGTTTCTCGGCGTTTTCAAAACGGTGAACGTTATAGCCTAGGCTCGCTGCAACTTGTGTATTCTTGAGCAAATCGTCAACGAATATCGATCGTCCGGGTTCGACTCCAAAACGAGACTCGAGAAGTTTGAAGAAGGCCGGATCAGGTTTGATGAGTTTCTCTTCTCCCGAGATCAAGCGGCCGTCAAACAGGCCTAAAAATGGAAAACGAGCCTGGGCAATTTTGTACGTATTTGCTTCCCAATTGCTGAGGGCGAGCACGGCTTTAAGTCGACCGTTCTTGCGAGCACCAACAGTGTCTTTAAAGACATCCACCGCAGCGTCGATCGGCCCTCGAAGCATCGTTGGCCACTCACTCTGCCACATCCGCAGCCAATTCGCCCAAGCCGGGTACTGTTTTGACCGTTGCTGAATCGCAACCTGGAAAGGGGTTCCGGAATCCATCTGTGAATTCCAATCGCTTGTCGCGACTTCACGCAAAAATTCATCGATACGAGCCTCGGTCTGGTCGCCGAGGCCAAGGTCTGCTCGGCGATACACGTACCGCGGATTCCAATCGACGAGCACGCCTCCCAAATCAAAGATTACCCAGTCAATATCAGACAAAACTCCTCCGACGTTGGTCAAGGCTGCGCGTTCAGAACTCAATGGTCCCACGACTTATTCCGATACTTCAAGAGATGTTGAACGTGTTTTCTTTTGTGCGAGATCACCTTTCTTTTTTCGTGCGCCTCGCACTGAGTCTGGTCGTTTCGGCCGCAGCTGACGCAAAACCACCGCAAGCACTAACACCTGACGGAATTTTTAAAACCTACAAAAGCGCAGTCGTGCGAATCGAAGTCTCGCTTCGTGGCGCTTCACTCGGCGTGGGCAGCGGATTTTTTATTTCAAAGGGTGGCGAGATCGTAACAAGCCTACACGTCATTCGACCGCTGCTGAACCATCCCGACACCGATATCAAAATCAAACTCGCAAACGGTAAGATCTTTCACTCGGTCCGTGTCGGCGCATGCAGTGATAGAAGAGGCGTAGATTTGTGTCTGCTTAAAATCAATGCGACACCGACTTCACTTCTGCCGATGACATCGGCTGACGTTACGCCAGGCGAATCGATTGTCGCAATTGGGCACCCTCGAGGCCTCGACTTCTCGATCTCGACAGGAATCGTTAGCGCGATTCGAGCGCACCCCGCTGGCTGGAATGAAGTTCAAATCGACGCGGCCATCAGCCCGGGCAACAGTGGCGGCCCGATCATAAATCGCTTCGGTCAGGCTATCGGTGTTGTCTATCAGTATGAACGTGACGGCCAAAACCTAAACTTCGGAATCCGAGGTGACGAAGTGCAGCGACTGCGTTCAGCAGGCCTTTCGTTTTTAGAGGTTAAAGACGCACGAAAGGACTTTTTCGAACGGTCCAAGCGACTCGCAAAATACGAAACAGACACTTGGGTGAAACCCGCATTACAAAGTTTGTCAGATATCAAAAATCGACCTACCGGACTCAAGTGGATGAAGGCGCAACTTGGTGAGGTTTCGTTTTTGATACTTCTGCCCAATATTTTTCAAATCTGCGAGAAGGGCGAAGGTGACGCAGATGTAGCGTCGACGACCTGCTCATCAGCAGGAGGCGACCTCGTCGTGACGCTACAGAAACGGCATCGGTCGCTTGAAGGTTCTTTGGCGTCATATCGCGGGCGACGACTTGTCCAACCGCGACTCTTAAATATCGTCGACCGCCTTGAGACCGAGGGCGTTTGGCAAGAGAGCAGCAGTCAACAAGCATCCTTCACGTCGCGACCCTCGCCGTCACGTTGTTCTGCATTTCAAAAAAAGTCAGTCGCAGCATCAGATGAATCGGGGCCAATCACGATAAGAAGAAACGGATTCTTTCAGAATGCTTCGGCCATCTGCCGATTTGAAACAGAAAATGATGCCGAGCCCGGTGCGATTTCCACAAGTCAGTGGATCGAAGTGGGTGACGACTTCTTTGGCCTGAACGTGTGGGCCGCTGATCCTGCAAGGCTTGTATTCCTGCAAGGTTTAAGCGACTTAATATTGACCTCGGCAGGTCATTCAAGCGACGAAGTTCGCCCTCTCTACCGCACCAAACTTCGGGCCGGTCTCAAACGCGATTCCTTGACTTACACGACGAATATCGAAGGTTCTAATCTTACCGACTCGTACTCGGACGACCTCTCGAGGGTGACAATCGTCCGGTCAGCAGCCGTTCACCCGTCGCTCATGAATAGAACATTCGCGAAATGGGCCGCATCAATTACTAACTCAGGCACAAACTCAGGCACAAGCTCAGGCGCTGTTTCACGAAGGGGCGCGGTTGCGTCGATCGATGTCGCAAGACAACCTGGTCGGATAGGAACTTGGATTCTACCCCACCCCGATGACCCACGAAAAAACGCACTGATCATGGTGAGTGCGAGCTTCGGACCAAACGAATCATGGCTTCTCTACGAAATTCAAACGCTTCCACATCACAGTGAATCAGGTCGGTCTCCGTCAAAATCTATCGCGACCGATTTGGAGCGCTTTCGCGAATGGGTTCAAAATTTCGAACCTCTTTCGCGGTAACAAAATTCGAAATCTCTCACTTCAGGAGTTAGCGTTTCACAATTAGAAGTTCGCGAAGGTCTTGACGTGACGGCACCAACCGATCGCAGATATCGACCGGACGAGTACCGTCGTTTGCTCTAAGAAACGGGTCTGCACCTGCTGCCATTAATTCACGAACCGTACAAACCATCTGCCGGCTAACCGCGTGGTGAAGCGCCGACCAGCCCTTTTGGTCGCGATCGATCAGTTCAACGCCCCAGTCAAGCAACGGCTTGAGCCAGCTCACAGCGTCTTCGTCTGAGAGCGCTTTGCAAAGTAAGACGAGGGCACCGTCGCCTGATTCGGTTGGGGCGTTCAGAAGCGCGCCCGCGTTAATCAAGACCCGTGCACGTTCAAGATCGTGAGCTAGAATTGCATGATGCAGGGGCCGATACCCATCGCAGTCGAATTCGTTTAAATCATCTCGCCAATTGCCGTGTGAATCATCGTGTGAATCATCGTGTGAATTGTCGTGCGAGTTTTCATGCATCACTCACCCCCATTTGCTTCGAGAACGTGTTTTGTCGCAAATCCGAGTTTGTCTCCGGCCGAAATCCAACGGTCGGTCAGCGGAGCCTCAAACTGATGATGAGTCTCTTTGAAAGTGAAACTTAAGTCTGCTGCGCGCAACCACAACCCGGGAAGTCCTAACGTCTCGCGGAAAAACCGACTGTGATGCGAATCCCCGTGTTCGCGGTCGCCAATTATCGGGTGATGAGACCTAGCAAAGTGTCGACGAATTTGATGCCAACGGCCGGTTTCGGGGCGCGCCTCAACGAGCGAATAGCGAGCTGTCGGATATCGTTTGCCAACGGCATGCGCCAGTTCGACCCGCGCGATTGTTCGATAGTTCGTTACAGCGTCTGCGAGAGTCCCATTCGAGTCGCGCTCGAGCGGCATGTCGATGCGTCCCTCGTCGAGCGTCCACCCTCGAACAATGGCGTGATAAACTTTTTCGACGCGTCCGCCCTGAAACTCAGCCTGAAGCTGACCCGCGATTTTTCCATCGAACGCCATGATCAAGACACCTTCGGTCGCGACGTCGAGGCGGTGAACCGGATAAAGATACTTTTCAATCTGACGTCGCAGCGTCCACAAAAGCGTCATCTGCCGCGGCACTCGACGGCGCGCCATTTCTGGCTGATGAACGTGAAGTCCCGGCGGCTTGTGAACGGCTAAAAAATCATCATTTTGAAACAAGATCGAGATATCCTGAATAACCATTGGCGTGATTGGGCTCGTGTTGATCTCAGCCATAGCCGTGCAGCTTTCCTCGATGACGAATCGAAGTAATTTTGGCGTCGAAGAGAGTCCAATCATCTCGCAAATCAATTGCGGCCCAAATTTCTTCAACCTCACCGATTAACATCGAAACCGGCAACATCGGTTCAGGTGTCGTTTGCAGGTAATATGAACGACCCAAGAGACCTTCGGTCTTGGGATCACATTGAAGCGTGCCGCTTGCCATGTGCTGCTTAAGCGCCCCTACGAACTCGACCCACTTTGCCGTTTGGTAGCGTCTGGTTGTCTGCTCTGAAATTTTGCCGCCGAAAAAATCGAA
>JALHOI010000037.1 GCA_022843085.1 Pseudobdellovibrionaceae bacterium | reverse complement strand
GACTGGGGACTTCAGCCGTCAGCGACTGCACCGAGCTCAACCTCTCGGGTGGCTTAAAAATCCGTCGGCCCATGTACTCGGGTAAAGTCACGGCCGAGGTTTCGTTTCTCGGCAACTCAGCTAAAATCGTTCTCATGCGCGCCAACCAACTTCCTGTTGGCGAGCCGCAGGGTGCTGGCGCTGTCAGCATCAAAGATGTTCCTGCTCCATCAACTTCGAATCTCAAAACCTTGATTAAAGAAGTTTTAAAGGGCGCAAGCGGAAAACTTGATCTGACCGAAGCGAACATCGTTGTATCCGGCGGCCGTGGTTTGAAAGAAGCTTCAAATTTTAAGCTCATCGAGACACTCGCCGAATCGTGCGGCGCTACCGTCGGCGCCTCGCGCGCTATCGTTGACGCCGGTTGGGTTTCGCATTCAATGCAAGTGGGCCAGACCGGTAAAACCGTTGCGCCGACACTTTACATCGCCGTCGGCATCTCTGGCGCGATTCAGCATCTTGCAGGAATGAGCGGCGCACGAGTCATCGTCGCAATTAACAAAGATGCGAATGCACCAATATTTCAAAAAGCAACCTACGGCCTGGTAGGAGACCTCTTTGAGATCGTGCCAGCGCTAACGACAGAATTTAAATCTCTCAGCTCGTAGCCAGCATCCCAGCCGTCTTTCGTTTAGAGCTTCGGACCGTTTCGATTCTGAAAAGGTTCGTGCTCGTTAAAGCCGAGTCGGCTTCGACACGGCTCTCGATTAATGGCTGTTCTTACTATGGATAGTCTACAGCGCTACGAATGTAAGCTCGTGGGTGCAGCAGGCTCCAATTGCACAAATCAATGATCTGCTCACCGCGCAATTCACGCTGCAAACGGCGCAGAAACTTGTGCCGCAGATGCTTCGTGCTAGCCTATGGCCAAATGTTGAAACGACTGAAACCGCTTCTAAATACAATCGCACCATGGGCCGGTTTTATAATTTATCGCGCGCTTCATCTGACCTGGCGGATACAAATCTACGAATCGCCTGATTTAAAACGCGCGTTGAGCGAGAATACGCCGCGCGTCTTCGCACACTGGCACGGCGACGAGCTCGGAATTCTCTATCTTCTAAAGCCCTACAAATCTTGTGCAATGATTTCCACAAGTAGCGACGGTGCAATCATGGATCGCTTGGTGCGTCTTCTTGGCGCCCAGACATCTCGCGGATCAAGTACGCGGGGTGGAATTTCAGCGTTGCGAGGAATTTTGCGCCTCGCAAAAGATGGGTGGAGTCCAAGCGTTGCCGTCGACGGACCAAAGGGCCCCTACCACAAAGTGAAGGCTGGAGTTTTCGAAATCGCAAAACTAACAGGTGCCGAGGTTTTTCCTCTGACCGTTGCGTGTTCAAGTGCATGGGTTTTTGAAAAGGCGTGGAACAAAACCTACCTACCTCGACCTTTCGCGCGACTGTCTGTCGTCTTTGGTCCAGCACTTCCGCCACTCACTCGCGAATCGGACGCGCACGACACTGGACTTTCCTCGAGACTCGAGATCGCACTCTTCAATGCAGAGCAGCACGCCCGTCACAATCTTGCTGACGCTTAAGCCCACTGTTAGCCTTTCCCTACGAAGAAGGTGCGACTATTTCGCTCGAAGCGAACTCGAAAATGCGCCTACTTTTTGAGGGGTTAAGGATGATTCGTCCCATCGCATCAATTACGGCTACTGCACAATTTATTTTCCTAACAGCTGCGTTGTTAACAACGCAGGCGGCGTTGGCAGCCGAACCGAACGACATTGTCGCAGTCGTTGGAACAAAGCAAATTTCGGTCAAAGAGCTGAACGACAAATACGAAGACGTGCTACGCCAAACGATCAACCCACCCACGAAAGAAGTCTTTCTTGAAGATCTCATTCGCTACGAGATGGGCGTACAAGAAGCCTACAAAAAAAATCTGCCTGAAGACCCGATCGTCAAAGAACGTATTCGGCAAGAAATATACAAAGGTCTGATTGAACGCGAGCTTGGCAAAAAAGTTTCAGAGATCAAAGTCACCGACGCTGAAATGCAGGCTTACTACCGAAAAAGTCCCGAGATCCGAACAAGCCATATCTTAATTGAGTTCCGACCGGACGCGAACGAAGAGCAGAAGAAGGCGGCCCGAGAACGCGCGAGCGAAATTTTCTCGGAAGTCGAAAAAGGAAAACGCTCGTTCGAAGAATATGTCGGCCTTTACACCGATGATGTGCTTTCTAAGAAAACAGGCGGAGACGTTGGCTGGCAGACCGCTGTGACACTTGTGCCGAATTACTACACCACAGCGCTCGCAATGAAAATTAACGAAGTAAAAGGTTTGATAGAAACTCAGTACGGCTTTCACATCATCAAGAAAACTGGCCAGCGCCCGTACTCGGAAGCCAACAAACGAACGATACGCGCTGCAGTTTTCGATACGAAACGACGGATTCTCTTCGACGCTTATTTCGCTGGCCTAAAGAAGCAATACCCGGTGAAAGTTAACAAAGACAAAATCAAGTGAGCCTCTCTATTCATCGGTCAACGGATCGCCCTAGGTCTGGGCCTAGGCCACTAAAAACGCTTAGCATCTCGCTAGGCGTTTTCGTTTTGTTGATGACCGCCTGCACGCGAAACGAATCGAGGCTTGCGAACCGAACCGTGCTTGAAGTGAACAATCGGGTCGTCAACACAAAACAATTCGCCGAGAGCCTCGCGCGCCATCTTCGCAACCGCGACGCTCTTTCAGTCAAAGACCCTCAGATTCTAGAAAAAGCTAAAAATGACCTCGCTGACGATATCGTTCTGCAAATAGTGAGCGAACAATGGGCTGCAAAAAACAAGATCGCCGTGACGCCCGAAGAGGTTGATCGACGAGTGGCGCAGATTCGCTCTGAGTATTCAGATGAATTGGCCTTTCGAAAAATGTTGGCCGAAGAAAATATCTCGATCGAGGCCTGGAAAAGCGATCTCGCTCTCAGTCTTTTACGCAAAAAGGTTTACGATGAGGTCACAAAAAGTGCTCCAGATCCCACGGAAGCCGAGCTGAAAGCGCTCTATGAGGCAAACAAGAAAGACTATCAGCGGGCAGCTCGAATTCGTCTTCGCCAAATCGTTCTTGAAAAAGAAGAAGATGCAAAACACGTTTTCGATGAGGTTCAAAAAGGTCGCGACCTCGGCGTTTTAGCCAAACAGTTTTCAATCATGCCCGAGGCCGCCGAAAACGGCGACACCGGCTGGATCGAAAAAGGCATCCTCGAATTTTTTGACCAGGCGTTTAAACTCAACGTCGGCGCCAAGAGTAAAATCGTGAAGAGTCCCTACGGTTGGCATATCTACCAAGTCATTGGAAAAGAAGCTGAGAAAAAACTCACACTTGATCAGGTGAAGTCGTCACTCGTTCGTGAGTTTAAGGAGCGCCGCGCCCAAAGCCTTTTTGCGCGGTGGCTCGAAGAACAGATTCGGTCCTCGACCGTGAAGCGAGACGACGCTATTCTCAAGGCGATTTCGCTCTCGACCCGCGTCGAGTAGGGCAATTTTCCGTTGTGAGGTGTCTCGTGACCAGATCCCGTTCAGCTTCTGCTTGTGTCATCGCTCTCGTCCTATTGACCGCTTTTGCAACATCAACCTTTGCTGCAGAATTGGTCGATCGAATCGTCGTGATTGTGAACGAAGAGATCATCACACTGAGCGATGTCGCGGATTTCGAAAACAGACTCAAGACCGGCGGTTTGGTGGATGACCAGTTGGTTCCTGACGATGCGACCCGCCAGGCACTTTTGAAAGATCGCGACGTATTGATAAAAAAATTGATCGACGCGCGACTGATCGATGCCGAAGTCAAGAAACAGGGCCTTTCGGTTCCCATAGAGCGCGTCGAACAAGAAGTGCGCGCGATCGCGAAGCGAAATAATATGCAGCGCGATGACTTGAAAAATGCACTTCTAGAAAAAGGTATCAGCTTTGCTGTTTACCAGGACTTCATTAAAACCGGGCTTGAACGGCAGTCCCTAGTCGAAAAATCCGTCACATCGAAGATCAAAATTTCAGAAGACGACGTTCTTGCAGCGCTGATCGCCGACGGTCGCGCCTCTGACACACAAGCTTTCGAGTATTCGATTGCACACATTTATTTTCTTGAAAACAAAAGTGGCGGCATCGATGGCGCAAAGACGCGAGCTGCACAAGCGATTGAAAGATTGAAGTCGGGAGCACCCTTTGATCGAGTTGCTGCTGATTTTTCTGAAGATCCGAATTTCGAAGTGGGTGGTGTCCTTGGAACGTTCAAATCCGGCGAGCTTTCAAATGAACTCGAAAAGTCGATCGGAAAACTCGCGCCCGGCGAATGGACTCAGCCTCTTCCAACGTCAGGCGGAATCCACATCGTTCGAATGATTAAACGTCGCCTGATCGCAGACCCGAGAATAGAGAAAGAGAAAGATGCGACCCGCGCCCGGCTAGGCGAGAAGGCCTTTCGCAGGCAGTACGATATCTGGCTTGAACTTCTGAGGTCAGAAGCTTCAATTCGCATCAATAAATAGCTCATGAGACCGCGTTTTTTAATCATCACATCCGGCGACCGTGACGGGGTTGGCCTTGAAGTCGCTGTGAAAGCGTTGACCCGGCTTGGTCCTCAAATAGGAACGCGGTTTATTCTCGTCGCGTCGAACACTGCAGTTGCCACTCGCGAATTAAAGAAGCTGAGACACTTTCGATCAATCACGCTGACGTCGCGCGAAGCAACTTTAGCCGCAGCAGCTAAGCTTTTGACCGATTTGCAGGCCGAAGAAATTCTCGTCTGGCGTGATGAAGGCAACGAAGCCGCGTGGGTGCAGCACGCAGCTCGCTTAGCTTTAAGCGGCGTCGTTCACGGTCTGGTAACTGGGCCGGTGTCAAAAAATCGATTTAAGAAGCTGAATTCTCGTTACATGGGTCACACTGGTCTTCTCGCAGCGATGTCTGGCTTGCCCGTTCAGCAAGGTTACGTTGGCAAAAAACTGGTCGTTGTGCTCGCAACAGATCACGTTGCTTTACGCGATGTCGAAGCAGCGCTCTCGACAGAAGTGGTTCAACGCGCGATCGCCCACGCGAAAAAGCTATCTTCACTTCTGCCGGCCTCAACACGTGCAAAGCCCGTTGCGGTTCTCGGGTTAAACCCTCACGCCGGGGAGGATGGTTTGATTGGTTCTTTTGAAAAGCGCCTCAGATTGCCTCGAGGTGTCGTCGGACCGATACCGGCTGACACGGCGTTTACTGTTGGTAGCCGAGCGAAGTATTCAACGGTGGTAGCGTTGTATCACGATCAGGGCTTGATTCCGTTTAAGCTCTTGCACGGACAAGACTCTGGCTTCCAAGTTTCTTTAGGTTTACCCTTCATCCGCACAAGTGTTGATCACGGCACGGCACGCGATATCGCGGGGCTTGGAGTCGCCAACCCGGGATCAATGATAGACGCTATTCTCGGCGCGACAAAATTGGCGCGAGCTAAGAAGTAAAGGAACTGACGAATGATGAATCCAGTTATTTTTCGCGAGTATGACATTCGAGGTGTCGTCGGTAAAGATTTCGACGAAGACTTTGCATATGATCTTGGCCGCACTTACGTCACGTTCGTCGTCGAGCGATCCAAGAGGAAGAATCCAACTCTGTCGCTCGGCTACGATGCGCGCCTTTCGTCACCGGGAATAGCGAAAGCCCTCGAGCGAGGAATGAACGATTCGGGTGCCAATGTTGTTCGGCTCGGACTTGTGACGACGCCAATCTCTTACTTCTCGTGCTTCAACCTTGAGGTCGATGGCGGGTTTATGGTGACGGGAAGTCACAATCCACCCGAATACAATGGCTTTAAGATTTCGTTCGGTAAAACAACAATCTACGGCGATGATATTCAGGAACTGCGCAAAATCATGCAGGCCAAGCGATACCAAACGGGTCGCGGTGAATCTCGCGATCACGACATTTTTCCGGCTTACGTGCAGCGCTACAAAGAAGAATTCAAAAATCTGGCGGGTGTCAAAGTCGTCCTCGATTGCGGCAACGGCGCTGCCGGGTGCATCGCCCGTCGTCTGTACGAAGCTGTAGGACTTCAGCCTGTTATTCTTTTTGAAAAGCCGGACGGAACTTTTCCGAATCACCACCCTGACCCAACTGTCGAGGAGAATCTAGATGCAATGAAAGCTGCCGTCTTAAAAGAGAAGGCTGCGATCGGCATTGGATTCGACGGTGATGCAGACCGAATAGGCGTTATTGACGAAAATGCCCGCTTCATTTTGGGCGATGAAATGATGGTGATCATTTCTCGCGCCGTGCTTGCAGACAACCCCGGCGCCAAAATTATCGGCGATGTGAAATGCAGTGACCGTCTTTACACAGATATCGCCAAGCACGGCGGAAAAGGTATCATGTGGAAGACGGGCCATAGCCTCGTGAAAGCAAAAATCAAAGAAGAGAAAGCGCCATTCGGTGGTGAACTTTCGGGCCATATCTTTTTCGCCGATCGTAATTACGGTTACGATGACGCGCTCTACGCCGGCCTCAGGCTGGTCGAGATTCTCGCGAAGTCGAAAAAACCTCTCTCGTCAATGCTTGAAGGTCTGGGCTCGGCATTTAATACTCCTGAGATCCGAATCGACACGACCGAAGAAAAAAAGGTGTCGATCGTTGAAAAACTTCGCTCGACGTTTGGTAACGGCTCGCCCGACCGCAAGGTCAATCTTATCGATGGAATCCGCATTAGCTATCCCGACGGTTGGGCACTCGCTCGTGCTTCGAACACGCAACCAGTTCTTGTCTTGCGGTTTGAATCGGAAACACAAGCGGGACTCGATCGAATTCGCAGAGAGTTTGAAACAATCGTCAATCCACTGCTGTAGCTGTTGCTTCGGTAAGTTTGTTGTAGCTGACCAAGCTTTGCACAAGCCTTGCAGCTTGCCGTTTGGCTGAGTTCACGCGATTCGAATGCAAGCGAACCACGGCGCGAGTTCGAAGGTGCGCTCGCTGCGAATCGCGATTCTGAGGGAGGAACTTTACACATGAAAAATTTATTTTCGTTTGTCGTATTAGGTACAAGTTTGGTGTTCGGGATGGCGCCCGTTCAAGCTCGTGCCGAGCTTCGTTGCGATTCGCTGTTCAGTAACTCGATCGTTGATGTCACAATTTTCGCAACCCACCTCTCGCCAGGGACGAATCGTAAATGGAGCCCCTTCCGTTTTGAATTTTCACCGGGTGCATTCACGATTCGCGTGCTCGGTAATTTCGCCGAGTCGACCGAGGGAGCAAAGCACTT
The DNA here is from genome assembly GCA_022843085.1 of Pseudobdellovibrionaceae bacterium. Lineage (GTDB taxonomy): Bacteria > Bdellovibrionota > Bdellovibrionia > Bdellovibrionales > JAMPXM01. Next base: position 5,386 of record JALHOI010000037.1, on the reverse strand, counting down.
CCCACCGGCGGTTTTTGCGGCACCAAATCCTTCTGCCGTTGCCGTTCACCCCGCGAATCGCTTGGTCGCTGTTTTAAGTCGTGATTCCGGAGTCTACGCCTTCGCAGACGGCGTAGTGCCCAACCAACAAGGCTGGCGACGTATCGACCAAGCAAGCGGGCGCGAAAAAGAAGGCCTTGTCTTTCTTGTCTACGAAATCGAACTCAGTACGAAACGGCCTCACTTTGGTTTTTTCAAAGTTTACGTGACGGATGGACCGAACTTACGCGAGCTCGGAACTGTGGTCCCGAATTTTGTCGATCGTAAGGTTGAGTATCCGAGCGACGCCGGATCTGTGCGGCTGATTTCACCGACGCGAATTGAGATAACTTCCTTTGTTCGAAGAACTGTTCGTCAATTCGAAATCGAACCCCCAACGCCCGCCTCTGAACAGGGTTTAGAGCTCTCAGGGTTTCGATAGTTACGGCTTCGACGCTGCGCCGACGGTGATTCTGCCAGGGTTTAGACAAACGAAATCCGCGGCGCCTCGATGACATTCGCCGTGAAGCTGCTAAGTTGGCGCGATGGCTGTTCAACCGACCTCTGAAAAAGCAAACGCGAAGAAGTCAAATCCGGCCGCCGCCAAAGAAGCGGCAGTCGACGAAGATGCAGCGCAAACTGCGGCCGATCGAAGTGCATTTGATTTTATCCGCATCAAAGGTGCCCGCGAGCACAATTTGAAGAATCTCTCTCTTGAAATTCCTCGCAACAAAATCACTGTCATCACCGGGCTTAGCGGATCTGGGAAATCATCACTCGCCTTCGATACAATCTACGCCGAGGGACAGCGTCGTTACGTCGAAGCTCTCTCAACTTACGCTCGAAACTTTCTTGAGAAACTAACGAAGCCCGATGTCGATTCCATCAGCGGTCTTTCGCCGGCTATCGCGATTGACCAGAAATCTGTTGGTCTCAACCCACGCTCAACCGTGGGTACGATCACTGAAATCTACGACTATCTTCGGCTACTTTACGCTCGAGTCGGCGAAGCACGATGCCCTGAACACGGCGTTCCTGTGGCAGGACAGCTGCCCGATCAAATAATCGACGATATTCTAAAGTATCCAGTTGGCACGAAGCTCTTCATTATGGCGCCGGTCGTTCAGGGTAAAAAGGGCGAATTCTTTCAAGACTTTCAAAAGTGGATTCGCAAGGGCTTCATCAACGCGAAGATTGACGGCGAATTTATCGAGCTCGTCAAAGCAAAGAAGCTGGTCAAAACAAAAGTTCACGACATCGACGTTGTCATCGACAAGATCGTGATCAAAGAAGGTATTCGCACACGGGTCGCCGAAAGCGTTCACACAGCGATTCAGATGGCCGAAGGTCATGTCGCCGTTGAGGTTCAAGAAGCAGCGTTGTCAGAGGCGAAGCAAGCTCGCAAGTCTTCAGCGAATTCAGACTTAAAAAGTGATCACGCAGCAAAATCGCGCCGGACATTTTCAATTCATTCCGCTTGTCCGGTTTGCGGTTTCGGATTCCCAGAGCTTGAGCCGCGTTTTTTTTCGTTCAACAACCCGCGCGGTGCCTGCACAACCTGCAAGGGTTTAGGCACAGTCGACATTGAAGAGATAGAGTACTTTGAACCAGGCGGCGAAGGTTTGGGTGCTGCTCAGAAAGTTTCGTACCGTCTCGCCGAGCGCATTAAACAAAAAAGTGACGACGATGAAGATTCAGACGGAGCCGTCGACATGAACGCGATCCGGGCGTGCCCCGACTGCAAGGGTAGCCGGCTGCGCCGCGAGTCACGCAGCGTATTCATTGCGAGCAAAAATATCACGGACCTGTCGTCACTTCCCACCTCCGAACTTCTTGAATCAATTCGAACGGCGCAGTGGACAGTTCGGCAATCGACAATCGGTGAGAAAATTCTAAAGCAAATTGAGCAACGCCTCGAATATTTAGTTCGGGTCGGAGCAGGCTACCTGTCTCTTGATCGCCCGACTCGCACACTTTCGGGCGGAGAAAACCAACGAATTCGCCTAGCTTCTCAGGTCGGCAGCGCACTCATCGGCGTCTTGTACGTTCTTGACGAACCATCAATCGGTCTTCATCCGCGGGATCACGCGCGACTTCTTTCGATTTTGCGCGATCTTCGCGATATGGGAAATACGATCATTCTAGTCGAGCACGATGAAGACACCATCCGCACGGCCGACCATGTCATCGATATTGGCCCCCGCGCCGGGCGTCTCGGTGGTGAAATTATCGCGCAGGGGTCACCCGACGATATCGCAAAAAACGTCGACAGCATGACCGGTGCTTATCTGAGTGGCCGAAAACAGGTTCCAGTGCCAAAGCACCGCCGAAAGGGCAATGGCCACGAACTTGTTTTAAGCGGAGCGCGAGGAAACAATCTGAAAGACGTCACACTGACGATTCCCCTTGGCACACTCACTTCAGTGACCGGAGTCTCGGGCTCAGGCAAGTCAACGATCGTGATGGATACTCTGTATCGATCTCTGTCGAATCATTTTTTCCGCACGAACTGGACAATCTCGGACTGCGACGGGGTAAAGGGACTTCAGCATCTCGATAAAGTCATCGACATCAACCAGAACCCGATTGGCCGCACACCGAGGTCGACACCCGCTACCTATGTAGGTCTTTTCCCACTCGTGCGCGATCTGTTCGCCTCGCTTCCGGATTCAAAAGTTCGAGGCTATGCACCAGGCCGTTTTAGTTTCAACGTCAAAGGCGGGCGCTGCGAAGCATGCCAAGGCGGCGGACAGATTAAAGTCGAAATGCATTTTTTGTCTGACGTCTTTGTCGGCTGCGACGCTTGTCGCGGCCGACGCTACAACAAAGAAACAATGGCGATTCATTACAAAGGTAAAAGTATTGCCGACGTACTTGAGATGACTGTTGCAGAGGCACTGCCGTTCTTTGAGAACCATCAAAACATTTATCGGAAAATTCAGACGCTTGACCGGGTTGGTCTTGAGTATTTGTCGCTCGGGCAGAGCTCGACCACTCTTAGCGGGGGTGAGGCACAGCGGGTTAAGCTTTCGAAAGAGCTTTCAAAGCGGGGCACGGGAAAGACACTCTACATACTTGATGAGCCGACGACCGGCCTTCACTTTCACGACGTCGCAAAGCTGATCGAACTACTTCAGGATCTTGTCGTTCAAGGGAACACGGTGCTTGTCATCGAGCACAACATGGATGTCGTGAAAGCATCAGACCACGTCATTGATCTTGGCCCTGACGGTGGCCGCAAAGGCGGCGAAATCGTGGCGCAAGGGACTCCTGAAGTGGTCGCAAAGTCGAAGCGAAGCGAAACAGCAAAGTATCTTGCTGAAGCTCTCGCCGCGATACCGGCAAGCTGACGCTTGTACTTCGAGCAGCCAGCCTAGAAGGCTGCGGCGTCACGCGGCCAAACCGAATCTGATCAAAATTTAAAAGCCACTCCGTTCGGAGTGGCTTTGAGCTTTTGATCAACGATGCGGCAGTTTGACTGCGGCGAACTAAGCTTCACATCGCCGTCGTCGTTAACTCATCGCCGTGTCGATAAAGTTGTCGATTATTTTATCGGTTATTTTATCGGTTATTTTACTGTGCTGATCGCTGTGCCGATTGGACCTTGCAAAAGAATCGCGATCAGAAACGCGAAGAGAACGAGCGATTCCATCAGTGCAAGCGCAAGAACAAGCGAACCCCGAATCTCTTTAGCCGCTGATGGATTGCGCGCGATACCCTCGAGGGCTGCGTTTGCAGCGTTCGACTGACCGAGAGCTCCGCCTAGAACTGCGAGACCCATCATGATGCTGATACCAAGAACTGCGAGGCCAATTGTGCTTCCAACCGCACCAGCAGCAACTGACGTTCCTGCCACAGATGCCGCTGCAGTCGCTGCTTCCTGCGCGAAAGCCGATGAAGTAGCCAATAGAGCTGTCACGAACATGACGAGATTCTTCACTGTGTGATCCTTTGTAGTGCGGAGTTTTCCGCCGTTATGGTTATGTCCGCCTAATCATCCACCGATGTGGGGAAGCCGACTTTCACAACCGATTTTCTAAACTTCTAAATTTAAATCATGACCCTAATGGTCGTCGGCCGTCGCCATTGCTACGTACACCATCGAGAGCATCGTGAAAACCAGAGCCTGAATGAAGGATACGAAGGTTCCGAGACCGTAAAAGACTACTGGAATAACAACCTTCGTCAGGTCGATGAAAGTGCCGAGGATCGTGTGATCCGCCGTCATATTCACAGACAACCGAATGCCGAGTGAGAACGGGCGAATGACGTGTGAGATAATCTCAATCGGGATCATCAACCACGCGAGCCACCAAACAGGCCCTGCGAAATGCGCCAGGTAATGCCAGCCGCCATGTTTCAGACCCATATAGTTGTAAACCAAGAACGAAAACGCACCGATCGCGAGCGCTGTGTTGATATTGCCAGTTGCGGCCGTCATGCCCGGCAATAAGCCGAACAAATTATTCATAATGACGAAGAAGAATATCGAGCCGAAAAGCGGCACATATTTTCGGGTGCCTGATCCGAGTGCTCCACTGACAAGGCCATCGACAAATTCCACGACCGATTCGCAAACGCCCTTAATACCGAAGTTTCCTGCGGGCACGCTTGCTTTTTCACCTGAACCTAAGGCCGCTCGAGCGGCAACTGCGAAACCAACAAGAAGCACCGTCACCGTCACATTTGCTGCGACGTATGTGTACTCATAAGGAACCCCGACTGAGTCAAACCATGTGAAGTAACTTTTGGCCACGTCTTCGTCTACCTTCTCAAAGAGTCTATTCAGAGATTCAATTCAAAGAGTTTTTTCAAAGAGTTCGACGGTCGATTTCGACTGTCGAAAACTCCTGCCGACAACTCCTGCCGACATTTATCTGACTGTCGGCCCAGACTGTCAGCCCAATTTCGGCCCAATTTCGGGCTGATTTCAGTCTGACCAAAGGTCTCTGCCGGCTACGACAAGAGCAGCTGGAACCACCGAGGCGAGCCCGAGGGCGAACGCGACCAGTATCTCCGTGTCCGAGCTGAATGTGAGCGGCAGAGCCTCAGCGTGATCTCCGAACCAAGCTCGCAAAAAGCTATCGACCGATGCAACCGATGAAGGAAGCGTCAGCCAGTAGAAAACCCCTAGCGACAATGCGAACTTGGATACAATGATACTCAGTGCCAAAGCAATGTCTTTTTTCTCAAGAATCAAGGGCCAAGCTAAGGCCGTTCCAATCGAATTCAACATCGAAACTCCGCCGCCGAAAATCACTGCGATAAACCCGATGCGACCGCGGAATAAGGAAACAGCGACCGCGAGCAGAACGATGCAAACAACCTGGGCAATAAGAAAGCGCCGCACGGGCCTTGTTCCAGAAAA
>JALHOI010000036.1:4866-13280 GCA_022843085.1 Pseudobdellovibrionaceae bacterium | reverse complement strand
AAATTGATGATGGCCTCTGTTGAAGAAACCGCGGCTGCTCTTTCGGCCGCGTCGGCTGAACTTACGGCGACAGCTACTCAGATGTCTGGTACCGCGTCACGAACCAGTCATGAGTCAAATTCCGCCGGACTTGCAGCTGAACAAGTTGCATCGGGAGTTCAAATCGTAGCGACTAATATGGAAGAAATGGTTGCATCGATAAAAGAGATTGCGCGGTCAACCAACGAATCTTCGCAGATGGCAAAGTCAACGATGAGCCAAGCGACGATGACCAACGCCACGATTGCGAAGCTTGGGGCCAGCAGTCAAGAAATCGGAGACGTCATCAAGGTCATCAGCTCGATCGCCCAACAGACCAATTTGCTGGCGCTAAACGCCACCATCGAAGCCGCGCGTGCGGGCGAGGCCGGGCGCGGTTTCACGGTCGTTGCCAACGAAGTTAAAGAGCTTGCGAAACAGACAGCGAGAGCGACGAACGAAATCACCAATAAGATCGGTGCGATTCAGAAAGATACACTTTTGGCGGTCGAGGCGATCGGTGGGATTTCGTCAGCTGTCGAACGCCTGAACGGTATTTCGAGCGTCATTGCAGCGGCTGTTGAAGAACAAACGGCAACGACCAACGAAGTTTCGCGTGTCGTGGTCGAATCAAAGAAGGGTGTGGAGAGCATCGCCTCAACAATCAAAATAGTGACCAGCGCCTCGAACGAAAGTTCGTTGGCTTCGTCGCAGACACTTCAAGCCTCGAAAGAACTTTCACAGCTCGCAGAGCGTTTAACTGCGCTCATCCAGGCGCGCTAGGAGAGGGAAAAGGTGCCAGGCCCTGATCCTTGTCGCCTAGCGACAAGGATCAGGGCCTGGCACCTTTTCCCACCGCTCGACCGAGATTCGGCCTTTGTCGATCGAAATAAATGGTGTTCCGATGAGCCAGCTGCCGCTGTTGTAATAGCGAGCTCCGGTCTCAAGTTCGACTTCGCCCGCATGGTGGGTATGCCCGAAGACAATTGAATCGAAACCGCGCTGACTGAGTTCAAGGGCCGCTTCGCGGAAGGCCGGGTGTTCACCCGGGATGCGGGTCAGCGGCGCGCCTTCGATTGCTGCGGCGAGGCTTTTAATATCTTTCTTTCCCCACAGAAATCGCGATTTAAATTTTTCGAACTTCATCCATAATCGATAAAATCCAGGGTGAACTTGAAGTGCGAGGCCTGCAGCCCAAGTCAGGAACTCGTACAGTTCGGGATTATTCACAAACGCAGGATCGTAAAGATGGCCGTGTTCGATACGAATTCGTTTGTCGCCTGATCTCACGTTCAGGAAGGGCGCCATTTTGAAGCCGCCCCAGTCATTTAAGAAGTTTTCGAGTACGATGTCGTGATTGCCAATCACGTAATAGAGCGATCGGCCTTGAGCCGTAAACGATTTCAAGGCATGAAAAACTTCAGGAACATCCTTCGCGATGCGAGTAAAAGAAACCTGGGCAATTTCGAAGCCGTCACCATTTATCGCGACGTCGTATCCATTCGAAGCCGCCCAGTTCAAAAACTCAACTGTGGGGCGCTTCGCTTTTGAAAAGGGATTTCCGAGATGAAGATCAGAAATCACTAACAGTTTCGTCGCGCTGATATCCGTAATCACAATTCAGTGCCCTTATCAGGCTGGCCGTCGAATTCCGAACCTTGAATAATGCGGCGCAAATTTTCGGTCGAGGTTTCGCCCCTGTTCATCGCGCTCATTAGTGATTCGTTTGTTACTCGAATCCGTCGCGAGAGCGACTGCATAATTTCGAAGGCGAAGGTGGGATCACGACGAATCTTCAATAAAAATCCACCGGGGTGAATCGCAAGAAGTTTGACGTCGTTGACGGCACGAGCCGTTGCGCTTCGAGGCAGGGACTCGAGGAGTGACATCTCGCCAAGAAATTCGCCGCGCGAGATCGCGGCGAGGCGGACGGTAGCCCCGTAGGGCGATTTTTTAACAACTTCCACTTGGCCCTCGAGAACGACGAACATCTCGCGTGAATCATCGCCCTCTGAAAAAATAATCTCGCCGGCTCGAAAGTGGCGTACCGAATCACTCGAGAATTTTTCAGTCAATTTGATTGCGCTCATTGCAATCAGAATCGGCCTTTCTCGGCTTCTGCGAGAGACCGAAACTCCTCTTCTGGCCCTCGGCCAATCACACGTGATGCGATCTTTTGAAGGTGCTTTTCGTAGAGCGGATCGTAGTAAATTTCGAGCAGTCGCTCGACCCAGGGCCAGTGCGCTGAAAATCGCCCATTCCGTTCGAACTCGCGCGTGGCTTCATCGGTCATTGCGAGAAGTTTTTTTGTTTCGGCTCCACCCAGCCGTCTTTCGATTTTACTGATAGCACGACCGATGTCGCATCGGCTTTGCTCGACTCGTACCTCAAAATCCAAATTGGACACGCGAAGACCATCTGAGAAGTTGTAGTTTTCACTTAGATATTCGTGCACCAAACGTCGAGCCCGCTCGGCCCGCGGTCGTTCGAGCACCCAGACCTTCGCCCCAGAAAGTGTTTCGAACAGAGCTTTAGGCAGCACCAAGCGACCGATCGAGCGAGATTCGTCTTCAAGCCAATGACGCCGATTTGAAGCGATATCTGCGAATTCAAGAAGCTTTGATGCAGAGAGCCCCAACTCGTTTTCGAAACTGACAGGCGTCGGTTGGCCCCCAGGCCAATTTCCAAAAACGCTTCCGCGGTGACGAGCCGACTTTTCGAGATCAAGTTTCGGTATCTGACTATCACGAAGAAGCTGTGTCTTACCGCTGCCTGTGAAACCCGAAAGCACGACCCAATTTAATTTTTCACACGAACGGTCGAGCCGTTGGCTCAGCAAGTTGCGAATGCGTTTGAATCCACCCTCTACGAGCGGCACGTCAATGCCGTTTCTGTTGAGCTCTCGCTGGACGAGTTGCGAGCGCTGGCCGCCCCGAAAACACATGATCGCAGCTTCAGTGTGGGTTTCGAGAAAGTCTGACCACACATCGACCCGCTGCGAGTGCGTCGCGCCTGAAATGAGCTCAAATCCCAAATCGAGTGCCCGACTTGCACCCTCAGCCTTGTAGAGCGTGCCGACAGCGGCTCGCTGTTCGTTGTCGAGAAGCGGAAGATTGACACTGTTGGGTACAGAGCCCGCCGCGAATTCGACCGGCGCGCGCACGTCGAGTATCGCCCGATCTTCGTGCAGGTGCCGAAGGATCTCGTCGTCGGTTACGAGGCGGTTCAATTGAAGTTCACAAACGATGTCTCGCGACTGCGGCTTCGAACCTCGCCGACAATAGCTGCGTTTGGAAAGTCAGAACGAAGAGCGCGAAGCACGGCTTCGGCTTGGCTGGCCTCGACCGCAAGCAAGAGCCCGCCACTCGTTTGCGGATCGTAGGCGATGAGTCGGTCGGCGTCTTCAATCGCGTTCCAATTCGTCGATTTGTCAGTGTATTCGCGATTCGTTCGGTGCGCTTTAGTCAAAAAGCCTTCGCGCAAGAATTCGCGAGTTTGCGAAAAAACTGGAAGCTGCGAAAACTGAAATTCAAAATCGACGCAGCTCGCTTTCGCCATCTGCATCGCATGACCGGCAAGGCCAAACCCCGTGATATCAGTGGCGCTGTGAACGGCGCTTTTGACTTGGGCGTGCTCAAGCGCATCGATCGCGTTATTCAGCTTCATCATTGATTCGAGTGCGGGTTGGATGTCGGCTTCAGAAACTGCTCCTCGCTTCAGTGCCGCTGTCAATGTTCCCGTGCCGAGGGGTTTGGTCAGGATTAAAACGTCTCCGCTTCGAGCCCCTGTGTTTGTCCAAATGTGATCGGGATGAACGAGACCGGTGACCGAGAGACCGAATTTTAGAGTATCGTCGTCGATCGAGTGTCCTCCCGACAAGGTCGCGCGCGCCCGGCTAAGCGTGTCGCAGGCGCCTTGCATAACGTCTTCGACCGTCGCATTTTCAAAACTCGCAACTGGAAACGCAAGAATGGCGAGCGCCGATAACGGACGTCCCCCCATGGCATAGACGTCGGAAAGCGCATTGGCGGCCGCGATCGCGCCGAAAATTCGCGGAGAATCCACGATCGGGGTAAAAAAATCGAGCGTCGTGACGACTGCGAGTTCAGCTGTTAGGCGGTGAACGCTTGCATCGTCAAAGTGCCGCCCATCCACCAACAAACTGTTCGGCAGAAAGCTTTCGGCCGGGTTCGGAAATCGAACATTCCGAAGAATTTCGCGCAGGGCTTGAGCCGATACTTTGGCCGCGCAACCGCCCTTTTGAACTGTCTGTGTGAGCTTGATCGGGGGTCCCGTCATTGAGCCTTAGTAATTCGGCGCGTTAGCGCCGTCAAGGTCAGGAGTAAAACGAAATCGCCCGTGACAGGTTGAGGCAACCTCCGATAATCATCCGGAGTTCCAATTTTACTGATTCGAGCTACTCGAGGAGTCGATATGCGCGCGTTTTTCGCGGTCGTGGGTTCTACCATTTTGTCTGTATTCGCATCGGTTGCGCAAGCGTCTGAAGCAAGCCTCGTGATGCCGGATTTCGCTCTCGCGAAGTTCAATGTGATGGGCTACGAAATTCTCGGCCCACAGATTCTGTACGCTGGGCTCGTGATCGGTGCCCTCGGAATTTTGTTCGGTCTCATTGAGTTTTCGCGCGTAAAATCGCTCGCTGCTCACAAAATGCTGACCGATGTTTCTGAACTTATCTATTCGACCTGCAAAACGTATCTCATGCAGCAGGGTAAACTTCTCATCGTTCTCGAACTCTTCATCGGCGTGTGTATCGTCTACTACTTCGGTTTTCTTCAAGGTTTCGGAATGGGCAAGGTCGCGACGATTCTGTCGTGGTCGATTCTCGGAATTTTGGGTTCGTTCTCAGTCGCGTGGTTCGGCATCCGCCTCAATACATATGCGAATGCTCGCACAGCCTTTCAGTCATTGCGCGGTAAACCGTATCCGGTCATGGATATTCCGTTGCGCTCGGGTATGGCGATCGGCGTCGTCTTGATCGGTGTCGAGATCATCTTGCTGATTTCGATTCTACTTTTCGTGTCGCCCGAATCTGCTGGCGCGTGCTTCATCGGCTTCGCAATTGGCGAATCTTTGGGCGCAGCGGCCCTTCGTATCTGCGGCGGTATCTTTACCAAGATTGCTGACATCGCGTCGGACCTGATGAAAATCGCCTTTAACATCAAAGAGGACGACGCCCGAAACCCGGGCGTTATCGCTGATTGTGTCGGCGACAACGCAGGTGATTCGGTCGGGCCAACGGCCGACGGTTTCGAAACTTTCGGTGTAACCGCAGTCGCGTTGATCACGTTCATTCTGCTCGCGATGGGTACAGCGCTGAATCCCGACGGCACGCGATCGGTTGTGCCCGAGCTCGCAAACATTCAGCCGACGTTGATCGTCTGGATCTTTGCGATGAGTGCTCTCATGATTGTGACTTCGACACTCTCGTATTTTTTAAACAGCGCCGCTTGCAAGTCGATCTTCGGAGACAAAGATAAGTTCAACTTTGAAATTCCGCTCACCTCGCTTGTCTGGGTTTGTTCGGTTGTCTCCATTTTGGGAACGTTCCTCATTACTTACCTTTTGCTCGGCGACCAACATGGAACAATGTGGTGGCGTTTAGCGACAATCATCTCTTTGGGTACGTTCGGTGCCGCGATCATTCCTGAACTCACGCGCTCGTTCACGTCGAGCTCAAGCCGTCACGTTCTTGAAATCGTAGATTCTGGTAAAGAAGGCGGAGCAGCCTTGGTCGTGTTGTCGGGCCTCGTTGCCGGCAACTTTGCCGCATTTTGGAAAGGTGCGACCATTGTTGTTTTGATGCTTGTGGCTGTCGTTGCGGCCAACCACCAGGATATCATCGGGCTCATCCCCATGGCGCAGCTCGAAACGTTCTCGTCGCTTCATGCCGTGTTTGCGCTTGGACTTTTGGCTTTCGGTTTCTTGTCGATGGCTCCGGTAACGATCGCGGTCGATTCTTACGGCCCGGTCACTGACAACGCACAAAGTGTTTTCGAGCTTTCTTTGATCGAAAATAAAGCAGGCATCAAAGAAGAGATCAAAAAAGAGTACGGCTTCACTCCCGACTTCACGCACGGAAAAGACCTGCTTGAGGTCGCGGATGCTGCAGGCAATACTTTTAAAGCGACCTCGAAGCCGGTGTTGATCGCGACCGCCGTCATCGGTGCGACGACAATGATCTTCTCAATCATTTTGTTGCTCAACCTTAAGCTATCTCTGCTTGATCCAGCTGTTCTGCTCGGTCTGATTATGGGTGGAGCGGTCATTTACTGGTTCTCAGGTGCGTCGATTCAAGCCGTCTCGACAGGTGCTTTCCGCGCTGTTCAATACATCAAAGAAAATATGAAACTCGACGCCAGCTCAACCTCGGCGAGCGAAAAGGATTCGAACGAAGTCGTACGGATTTGTACGGTTTTTGCTCAAAAGGGAATGGCAAACATTTTTGCTGTTATTTTCTCGTTCACCTTAAGTTTCGCCTTCTTTAGCCCCGTTTTCTTCACGGCTTACTTGATCTCGATTGCCGTCTTCGGACTCTTCCAAGCGTTGTTCATGGCAAATGCTGGCGGGGCGTGGGACAACGCGAAGAAGGTCGTTGAAGTCGAACTCAAAGCCAAGAACACACCGCTTCACGCAGCCGCCGTAGTTGGCGACATCGTGGGCGATCCGTTCAAAGATACGTCGTCTGTTGCATTGAACCCGATCATCAAGTTCACAACCCTCTTCGGACTTCTCGCAGTCGAGATCGCGGTACAAATGAAGGACATCTCGATTTACGTTGCGCTCTTCTTCTTAGCGACCGGCCTGTTTTTCGTGTACCGCTCGTTCTACGGAATGCGTATTAGCTCGGGTGAGTCGAAAGAGACGGTCGTTAAAACGGCGAAGGCTTAATAAGTTCTGTGAGCCATGGGCCAGTTTGAAGGCTTCGGTCGCAGATTTGCCGTACTGACTCAACTAAAAAACCTGGGGTGACCCAGGTTTTTTAGTTTCTTTCGACGTTGAAATTGAATTCTCTTTTGTTTTTTTTCAGCTTTAGCTACCCGCAGGTTTAAGTTTGAGAAACGCTCAGGTCTTTGTTGGGCGTTTTGTCTTCGTTCGAACTACGTTTTGATTGAGCGATCAAGTCACCATTGCACGTCAGCTGAAAAACTCTCTAAACCTAAGACATCGCGCTCAACCTGGTGAAAAATTCTAACAGTTTTTGTTATGCACAAACTTCACCGCGTTCGCTGGGTACTAGAAGCGCGAGGAGCGGCGTTAACTGCGACACAGCCAAAAGCGCACTCATTTCTTTACAGCTTCCATCGGAGGGCAATTCTAACGGGCACAGCGCAAAGTGTGTCGAGTAGCGTCGTCGCCAAGAGTGGCGGGTGGTTTAGCAGGCGGAACACAAGCCGGTGAATTCAAGTCGGTGAGACAAATTACGATAGCCTTTTTTCTTAAGACCAGCTTCGACAGCCACCATTGAGCACGATTCTAGAGCCTCGGTCTTACCGCAGGTCTTGCAGACGAAATAGTGATGGTGGTGCTGCTCATCTTTCGACCCGATTTCGTAGACGGCCGTTTCGGCGCCGATATCGACGCGATGAACGAGTCCGATCTCGTAAAAAAAAGTCAGGTTTCGGTAGATCGTCGCGAGGTCGACTTGCTCTTTTAAATTTTGAAATATGATTTCTGCTGAGAAAGGTTTTTTCGACTTCAGCGCCGCTTCTAGAATCATCTTTCGAGGCGACGTCAAACGTGCGCCTTGCGCCTTTAGCGCGCTTTGCAGGCGCCCAAAGGCTTCTTCGCTAGTGAGTCGGTGGTCACAGTTCATCACCGTACATCATAGTCGATTTGCAGCAGGAAGGCAAAAGCTGCTCAAGCCATTGACCGCCGCCCCCAGTTCGCGCCTACTTGGGTGCGTATGGATATTCCTCTTGAAGATGGCCAGCGAGTGAATTTCGGTTCGTACTCGTTACAAGCTATTGCGACGCCCGGTCACACGAACTCGTGTCTCAGTTTCTATCTAGAGGCTTCAGCTGAGAATCATGGTCTTCTATTTACTGGCGATGCGCTTTTGATAAGGGGCTGTGGCCGTACTGACTTTCAGAATGGTTCGAGCGATCTGCTTTACGAAAGCGTCGTCGAGAAATTTTTTACTCTTCCTGGCGCAACACGTATTTATCCGGCCCACGATTACAACGGGCATACCTCATCGACGATCGCCATCGAAAAAGCGCTTGATCCGCGCCTTGGCGGCGGTCGCACAAAATCTGAATTTATAAAACTAATGAGCGAATTAAAGCTCGCGATGCCGAGCAAGATAAGCCAAGCGTTGCCGGCTAATTTATCCTGCGGAAAATGAGGAACTATGTTTGAGAAAAGAACCGAGAATG
>JALHOI010000036.1:0-4856 GCA_022843085.1 Pseudobdellovibrionaceae bacterium | reverse complement strand
TGGAAGTCATCGCCTCCGCGACTCATAGATGTGCGTCGTGCCGACGAGTTCAATGGTGAGTTCGGTCACATTCCAGGCGCCGAGCTTGTTACACTCGGGCCTGACCTTCAAAATTTTATAGAAAATGCGGATCCTAACGAATCAATTGTTTTTATCTGTCGAAGTGGCGGGCGGTCGGGACAGGCAACGGGATACGCCGAATCAAAGGGATTCCTTAATGTTTACAACATGCAGGGGGGAATGATCAGATGGAGCGAGCTGAAGCTGCCCGTCGAGAAAATGTAAATTCGGTTGACCAATTTCGCCGCTTTGGATCGCGGCGCTCAGGTTTGCTATTGCAATCGAAATCGACTTTGAAAAGGTCTGGCGTTACCAGCCGCCGCGCGCGGCGCCTCCACCACGGGGACCTCGTGGCCCACCACCGCCGCCGCCACCACCGCCGCTTTGGCCTCCGCTCGAACCGCTGCGTCCGCCACTCTCCATTGGTTTTGCTTCAGCAACTTTTAGATTTCGACCGTCGAGGTCTTGGCCGTCCATAGCGGCCGCGGCCTTGAGGGCTTCTTCGTCTGACGCCATTTCGACAAATCCGAAACCTTTGCTGCGGCCGGTTTCGCGATCCATGATCACACGTGCGCTGGCAACAGTTCCGAAAGCGGCGAACGCGCCAGTTAAACTTTCGTCTGTCGTTGAATAAGCCAAATTACCTACATATAGCTTTTTGCCCAAGAAATACCTCCTAAAGGATCCTTATTCAAAAATTAACATAAAGAACGCAGTTTGAGGTAGCACAGACAGGTTGAGAGAAAGTTAAGCCCGGCTTAAGGCGGCCGGGCTTCAAGAAATATGAAAATTAAATAGTGTTAAGGACTAAAGGCGAGTTCGGCGGGCTTCCAAGATATCGGTTAAGACTTTTGAGATGACCCCTGATTTTGTGACGTCTTCTCCACGGCACGATGAATCTGTGCAGCTGTACGAAACGTAGCAACCGCCCTTGCGGACAAAGTCGTTTTCGCCTCGGACCAAAATTCCCGCGACTTCGTAGTTGTCGTTGAAGACAGCAGAGCCCGAGTTGCCGCCGAACGTATCGAGATTGGCGACGAATACTTCGCGAGCGTCGGCGCGCACGGTAGCGCCAGCAGCAACTTTTGCGGGAAGCCCAACCGGGTGTCCGATGACAAAAACTGAATCGCTAATCGCCGGAGACGTTTTCGCAAACGAAAGAGGCGTCAGTCCCACGACGGGCCGGTCGAGTTCGATCAGCGCGAAATCGGCCCCGTCGTCGACAGCTTCTTCATGAAGAACTTTTTTGCAACCGTACACGTCTTCTGGTCTGACGACATTTGGGTCGCGACCTTCTTTATCGATCATGAAGTTGAAGACGAGTTTTGCATCGCTGCAAAAGTCCTTGTCTTGAACGCAGTGGCCCGCCGTCGCGACAATATTGTCGGCCACTAGAAATCCTGAACAGTAGGCGGGAGCCGACTGTTCGGTGAACTTTTCAGTTAGGCACAATTCATTCTCTTCCCCGTAATTGGCGCCGCGAAGGCTGATCTGACCGAATCGGTCGGATTCCAGCGCCGCACTTGGCATAATGGCGACAACCGATTCAGCTAAAATTTGTTTTGCTGGGTCTTCCTCTTCGTAGACCTCAAGTCGATTGTCGTCTCCATAGATGACAAGCGGCCGGGTCGGAATAGCGAGGGCAGTTGAATCAAACGTCACTCCCGCGAGGGTGACCGTAAAAACAGAAATAAATCCGGTCGCAGCCAGCTTGGCCGCTGTCGAACATAAGCGCATTGAACCTCTCCTTGGTCGTCTGCTGAAAAACTGCTCTCAGGCTAGAGAGCAGATCGGTTTCTGAGCAAGACCAAAGTAGGTGCCAGGCCCTATTCCTTGCCGCGGCACGGCAAGGAATAGGGCCTGGCACCTAGTCGCTATTCGCGAAGCGCGCGTCGAAGAATTTTCCCCACGTTCGTTTTTGGAAGTTCGTTTCGGAACTCGACGGCCTTTGGAACTTTGTAGCCCGCGAGACCCTCTTTCGCGTGAGCAATGAGCTGATCGGCCGTGACGTTGGGATCCTTTTTTACGACGAAGATTTTTACGACTTCGCCGGATTTTTCATCTTTGATTCCAACTGCAGCGACTTCGAGAACGCCTGGGTGACTGGCCATCACGTCTTCCACCTCGTTCGGATAGACGTTGAAGCCAGAAACGAGAATCATGTCTTTTTTTCGATCCACGATTTTCGTAAAACCGTCGGTGTCCATAAAGCCGATATCGCCCGACTTAAACCAACCGTCGCTTGTCATAACGTTCGCCGTCTCATCGGCGCGCTGCCAGTAGCCTTTCATGACTTGTGGACCCTTGATGCAGATTTCGCCGGATTCACCCAGGGCCACCTCTTTTCCGTCATCGTCGATCATTTTGATCAACGTTGAGGGCACAGGCAGTCCGATTGTGCCTGTACGGTCGGTTCCGTCGATCGGATTACAGCAGGCGACCGGTGAGGTTTCGGTGAGTCCGTAACCTTCGACGATCGGTGATCCGGTCATCTCTTTCCACCTGGCGGCGACAGACTTTTGCAAGGCCATCGCACCAGCTACGGCGAGTTTCAAATTTGAAAAGTCGAGCTTTTGAAAATCAGCGTTGTTCATCAAAGCGTTGTAGAGAGTATTCACGCCTGTGAATACGGTCACTTTGTGTTTTTTCACGTCTTTGACGAACGCCGGGATGTCGCGCGGATTTGGAATCAAAATGTTGTGACCGCCGTATTTCGCGATCGCCAACGCATTCACCGTAAACGCAAAGATATGATACAGCGGCAGCGCACAAATAACGATTTCTTCGCCCTCTTTTAAGAGAGGCAGCATCCAGCAGCGGATTTGCTCCATGTTCGAGACAACGTTGCGATGGGTGAGCATCGCCCCTTTCGCGACGCCGGTTGTACCACCTGTGTATTGGAGAAAAGCCACCTCATCGAGGTCCATTGGTACGCGGGTGCAGGTGAGGCGAGCCCCGCGTTCGAGAGCGTGAGTAAACGGAATTGCGTCAGGCAAAGAATATTCGGGCACCATTTTTTTGACGTGTTTAACGACAGCGTTAACGACAAGACTTTTAGGAAATCCCAGCAGATCGCCAAGTTCGGTGACGATGACGTGCTGAATTTTCGTTTCGTGCAGAATCTTTCCGAGATTGTGAGCAAAGTTCGCGAGGATAACGATAGCGGTGCAACCCGCATCGTTAAACTGGTGCTTCATTTCTCGGTCGGTATAAAGCGGGTTCGTATTGACGATAACAAGGCCTGCCTTGATCGCTCCGAACAGCGCGACTGGATACTGCAAAATGTTCGGCATTTGCAGGGCGATGCGATCGCCTTTCTTCATCTTCAATTCGCCCTGAAGAAATGCGGCGAAACTTTCAGCTTTACGATTGAGTTCACTGAAGGTCAGCGTACGATCCATGCAAGTGAACGCCGGCTTTGTCGGAAAACGGCCGACGGTTTCTTCGAATACGTCAAGCGTCGACCGGTACTGATTGACCGTCGCTTCGACGGTGGCAGGAACACCTTTTGGGTAACGTGCGGTCCAGAATGCGCGCTCGGCTGTAGCCATATGAACTCCCTCGCCATTGGCGAATCTAGAGTGGCGAAATTAGTGCTTTAAGCCTAGCACTAAACCCACCGCCGCAGGCAAGACGACTCGAGCTTGCGCCCTGTGTCGTCAGCTGCGCTTTAGCAGAGCTTTAGATTTGATCCCGAATTTTTCGTGAGGAACACCCCATGAATAGACATACTCGATTGCACCGTCGTGTCGCAGGCTCAAGCTGATCTCTTCGCGAAAGCGACTTTCGTCGGCAGGTTCGCCGAGACGAAATACCACGCGCGTCGAGTAGGACCCATCGCTTGAATCAGCGACGAGTTTCAACTTTAAAACTCCAGGCGTATTTGTCGAAACTGTCCAAAGGCTGATGCCGCCGCCAATCAAATCTTCGGTGATCCAAGTACGTTCTTCGTGAAAGGCGTTTTCGCTGTCGCTGGCTCGAAACAAAATTTCGATCAGAGCGCCATCAAGACTTGGCGTCAGACTAAAAGATGCTCGAAATTTTTCATCGGCATGGTTTACTCCTTCGCCTTCGTAAGGGCCCTGGGCATTCGTCAGACGCGAAAGCAGAGGAACGAGAAGCGAAGTCGGCGGTTGAACCGGTGGTGGAGATTGGTGTGAGGGTGTCGATTGCATCGGTCTGAGGTCGCATAGCGCGTGCGCGTCGTCAAGAGAGGTCTGCGATTTACGGTAAAACCGTCGCGGTGATGCCGGTCGGAGCATCCACGTAATTGACTGCGGCGGCTGCATTCACAACCGACCCCTTGCCGAACCGAGAAACCAGCGGCGTCATTCTCGTGCCCGTATTTAGAATCGCATTTTTGATATCAGTTGCCGTGAAAAGTGGATTGTTGGCTTTGATGAGCGCGGCAAGACCGGCCACGTGAGGCGCGGCCATGCTGGTTCCGTTTAAGCTTTCAAGGCCTCTGGTTGACGAGGTTGTTCGGTCAATTTCGACGCTTTCGATACGAAAGCCGAAGTTCTGGGTCGTAGCATTCGACGTGAAGTTAAAAGCGATTGAGCAGTCGGCTTCGCCCGCACAGGTTGAAAGATCAAACGGAAGAGTCGCAAGAGCACCGCCGGAAGAACCAGAAATGCTATCCACCAAAACGCCATTTGGATGGGTGGTCGGATTTCCATCTGACGCCACGGCGTAAAAATTCAGGAAGTCGAAACTGGACTGCGAGGCTCCACGAAGTTTCACGATAGCCGACCCACCGTTTGTGCCGGACATATCAAAGCTCGACGTGGTGAAGG
>JALHOI010000035.1 GCA_022843085.1 Pseudobdellovibrionaceae bacterium | reverse complement strand
AAATGTCGAGCGGCTCGGGCGACGTTGTACCCGTGGCCATTGGCGATGATCCTGCCTCGCGCGCCGTCTGCTCGCAGACCACTTGGTAAGGTTCACGCAACCATTCGACTTTTTTTAGTGCCGCGTAGTTCTCGGCTCGCGCGCGATTCTGCCAGTCGCTGGTTCGCTTCTCTTTTTCGAACACGCGCGCCGTCGCTAAGTGGTAAGTCGCGTAACGCTCGAAAATTTGGACTTCGACCGAACGCCCCGCAAGAAACTCACGATAACCCACGTGAGCTCGAATCATCGTCGCCTTCAACGCATCTCGATTGAACTTAAATTCGGTCGCCGCTGACGACGATCGAAGCGCGAATCCGTTTCCCAAAAACTGAATATCGAGTTCTTTGCTTCGGTCTGGAAGTGTATCCATCCAAATTACGACACCACGTTTTAAATTCGGCAAAATCAAGTTTTCGATGAAGGCTTCGAAACCGTCACGCTCGTTCGAAGAAGACGCGGCACGCGCCTCTTCGATCGACCAGCGAGACTCGCGGGCTTGAACGCGGGCCAAGGTCGAAGGTTCAAAAATGTTCAGTGTTCGAAGCGCGATCACGTGAGGATCTTTGGATATAACCGCGTCGTGAAAACGGACGGCGGCCTCTTCGGTGGGCGTGCGTACGATCGCCACAACAGTCGACGCAAAGCTTCGATCGATGTTTTTTGCGAAATCTTCAAACACCGTATGCCAGCCCGGATGCGCCAACCTCCATGCTGTCGGCTGCCCGAAGGTCGCCACCACAATATACGGTACAATAAGAAGTGCCCATTTCGTAATTCGAGTAAGTTTTCGATCGTGTCCCTGCGCCCAGGCTGGACCGATGGTGATTGCGACGACAAAAGCGAACGTCGCTGACAAAGCGATCGCGGTCTCACCGCCGCGGCCAAGCAAAACGAGTGCTGCGCCAAGCTGGTCTTCAAATTGTAACGAGCGAATGAACGCCGCAACCGGCAAGGCCGAAAACGATTGAAATCCAAGAATTGCAGCGAGCGCTAAAGGCAGAGTGAATCCGAGCGCAAACAAAACAAATCGAAGTGCGAGTTCAGCTCGAATTCTATTCGCCAGATCTAGCCCGTCAGCCCGAGCTTGTTTTGCCGCTCGCAAAATGACAAGAATCCAAGCTGCGGGCGACGTCGCACAGGCAAGGCCCTCAAAGACGGCCGCTGCACACCAGGTCTTACGATTCTCTGAGATCGTCACGCCAGGGTGAGCAAATCGCGCTAGCATCGCAAGAATTAAAAAATGAACGGCAGTCCCACTTGGGACAACCGCCGACCAGAGCACCGTCGGCGTCAGAGCCAACAAAATTAGGGCCGGCCAAGGTACAAGCTTGCAAAGTAAAGCGAGTGCACCAAGTGTCAGCCAACCGCTGACGGCGGCCGCAGTTGCGAAAGTTTGTTCGCCTGACCCAAAGCCCAGTTCACGGATCATGATCAAGATCGAAGTCCAAACGCCCGACAGAGACGCACCCGCAACCGGTTCGAAGTCGGATACCCCAAAAACTCGTCTCACGTGGTCGGCCGATAATCGGCTTTGTGCCGCGACTGGCAGCAACCAGTAGAAAAGACACCCAAGGGCGACAAAGGCCGCAACAACAACACTAAAACGAAGGGCTCGATTGGCGGAAAATCGATGAAGCTTCATAGACAACAGCGTGCCGAGACCCGCGATTAACGACAAGAGTAAATGTCGAAGCGCGCCGTTTTACCGTACAGGCGATGAATTGGGCGAGCCTCCTGACCCCGACGATCGACGGCCGTGAGGTCTATCGATCCCGCCGGACGCTTCACAATCACACGATCTGTCGCGGCCTGAAGTGCCTCGGTCATCAACAGCCGCAAGGCTTCGTCACCCGATACCGGGAGCATTCTTCGAAGTAGAGCCATTTCTTTCTTCGGCTGTGACTTCTGTATCGTTGATTCGCTTTCAAACATTGGGTCAAGCGTGACAGCAAAGGCTTCTTTGAGCGAGCCGGTCGCCAATGATTTCTCAGCCCATTTCAAGGCGTCGCTATGTCGAAACTCAAGTTTGACGCGACTTTCTTCAGAAATATTCTGTTCGATCTCAGCCGCGCGGTAGCGCCGAAGACCGTCTTCAAGAAGTTCGAAGACTTGTTGATCTCGCTCGAATGCAATGACGGTGAACCCCGCGCGCGCAAGTATGAACGCCTCGGTGCCTAGACCGGCCGTAAAATCGTAGATTAGAACGCCGCTTCGAGCCGAGCGTTTGACCCCGACCGCTTTGACGATGGCCTCGGAGTCAGCGGAATTCTTCAAGCGATGGCGCAGTTTTGAACTTTCAAAATCAACAACTATGGGGTGCGGTGCCGGCACCAAATTTTCCAGGTCGTCGACGAGTCCTTTTGCTAAAACACCTGGCCTAAGCTCAGTTTCAACGATTCGAAATCTCAACGAAAAAATCCATTCGTAAAATTTCGAATCAGGTCGCCGATCGTCAAAGCAACAAGATTGAGCCACGCAAGAAGCAAACCCGCTCGATGAAGTCCATGCATTCGACCTGCAAGTGGAGATTTCAATTTCATTACGCGACTCGCGAGTGGACCCATTCCAAGCGAAACAGCAAGAATCGAAACTATTCTTTCTGCGGCCGGATCAACAATAACAAACACGAAGGCCTGCGCGGCCAAGATCAACCCGAGACAGAAAATAGTGAAAGTTTTCGAAGCATCAAAACCAGCACGAACCGGCCAGGTCCTTAAACCGGCGCGACCATCGACTAAAATCCGCTCGAAGTTTTTTAAATGCAGACACAAAAGTGCAAGCGACCCATAGACTGCTCCAAGCGCCAACGCGTGAAATGAAACTTGGCCGGTCATAGCCCACATGAACCCCCCTGTGAGCAGAGGTCCGAACATAAACCAGGCCGTGACTTCAGCAAAACCCCGATACTTCAACCCGAATCGCGAGATCGCGAATTCAAGCACCGCGACGAGAGCAAAAAGAGCGAGCAGTAAGCCCGAAGAAAAATTTGAGAACACCACCGGCGCACCAGCCGCGATCGCAATCAAAAAGGCGGCCCACGCGGCACGGTGCACATCTTTGGCACGCAGCCATCCTCGGCTGATGACGCGTGCTCCGCCGTGCTCGCGTACGAGATCCCAACCGCGCATGTGATCGTGGTAATCGTTAAACAGGTTGACCGCGGCGTGAAGCGCGAGAATACCGATCACAGTGAGGCAGGCGAGTTTCAATTCAATTAGTTCGCCAGTCGCCTGCGACCGCGCGATCAGCCATCCCAAGGCGCCGAGAATCGGGCCAACCGAAAGCACCAGCGAATCAGGTCTTAGCGCGCGAATCCAAACCAACATCCAAAAAGGTCGGCGCAAATCTTTGAGGTGAACGAATTCAAAGGTCCAATCCGGGCTCGACTGAATCAACAGCGGGCGCGCACCATCATCTCGTGTCTCGCCCAAAAGAAAACCGTTTAGACGTGGATCACCGTCGGCAATTGTCAGGTAGCGATCCGACATCAGTCGCGCTTTCGCCAGTAAAGCGGCTTCGGAAGTTGCTTGAGAACTTCGATCACGCCAAGCTCATTGGCCTGCAACCCATCGCGAACCTCGCCGAGACGATGGAAGTACAAGTCGATCAGCTTCTGATTCTCGTCGTCGAACGCCGTCGCGCGCGCGCCAAAGTGCGCTTCTCCAACCACACTCTTGAATTCTCCAAGCGACTGACTTCGAATCGCCTTCTGAAAAACAGATTCGGGCAGTTCACGCAGTACCCAGACTGAAAATGAATTGAGATAGCCCGACTTCAGGTCGCCCAACACGGCCTTGCCCTCGTCGTTTCGAATGTCAAAATCGAGAAGATCATCGCTGCGTTGAAAGAGAAGACCGAGGGTTGTGCCGCAGTCTTCAAGCCGCCCTAAAAGTTTTTCGTCGTAGCGTTCTTTCGCAATAAACGGAGCACTGAGACACCATTTGAAAAGTGATCCGGTTTTCAAATCATGAACTCGGTCGAGATCGCGAAGTGTAATTTTAAAATCTTTCACGAGTGAATCTTGTATCCACTCACCTTCAAGCAAATCCGAAATTGCTTTCGCGGTTCGCTGAATCAATCGAACGTTGCCGTGGCCTGATAAATTAACCATCACCCGTGCCAACAGGTAATCGCCCGCAAGAACAGCGTATTCAGGAGTATACTTTGACCAGGCCGCCGGTTTTCCGCGCCGAAGCACCGAGTGATCGATCAAATCATCATGAAGCAGCGAAGCGTTGTGAATGAACTCAACCGTTTGTGCCAACAAATCGATCACTCGTGTGTCGAGATGAATTTCTGCGCCAAGGCGGTTCACGAGCTTCGAACGAAAACCCTTACCGTCTTTAAAAAGATCGTCATAGAGAGCGTTCAACTTCGGCAGGTAGGTCGGGAAATCATCTGAATTGTATATTTTTATCGAGCTCATAGAGTGTCGTTCATGTTGCACCGCATTCTCGGTAAGTCAAATTGTACCGCGAGCCTTAAGCCCGGTAGAGTCAGACCCTTCTATGGAGTCAGACAGTCGAGCCCAAGATAACATTCGGCATCAGGCGACAAGCGACCTTGAAGCCCCCGAGTTAACGCCGGTTCGCAGCATCTGGGACGACCTCTCGATTCGAGCCGTGCTTGTCGCGATCGTGGGCAACGGTCTCGTCGCTCTCTCAAAGTTTTTCGGTTGGTTGGTTAGCGGCAGTCCCTCGATGCTGGCCGAATCCGTGCACTCACTGGCCGACACGCTCAACCAACTTCTACTTCTTGTCGGTATTCGCCATGGCGCAGGCCGACCCACGAAAGAGTTTCCGTTTGGCAAAGGACGCGCGCGCTACATCTGGAACCTCGTTAGCGCGGTCGGTATTTTCTTTCTCGGATTCGGGTTCACAACCTGGCACGGCGTCTCGACTTTAGTTTCATCGAACGCATCAGACCCGATCAGTACCAGCGGCTGGCCCTTCGCCATTCTCATCTTTTCTTTTTTGATTGAGGGTTACACACTTTTCGTCGCACTTCGCTCGGTGAACGAGGCGCGCGGCGATACTCCGTTCTTCCAATTTGTGCGTTATGGGGACGATCCGACCGGTGTCGCCGTGTTGCTCGAAGACGGCATTGCCGTACTTGGCGTTGTCATCGCGTTTACAGGGATCGCGCTTTCGCGGCACCTTAACTCGCCTTTCCCTGACGCCATCGCCTCGATCGTGATCGGCGGCCTTCTAGGTTTCATGGCTATCGTTCTCGCACTGGCGAATGGCCGCATTCTGATGGGCGCTTCGATGGGGCAAGATCGCGAGCAAGAAATTCGCGAGTACCTTGAAGCGCTACCCGCGATCGAGCGCGTAACAAGCTTAAAGACTGCGGTGATGGCGCCTGGTGCCGTTCGTCTGGCCGCCGAAATCGAATTTCACGGCAGCACGTTCATTGATCGGCATATGATTGAACGCGATGCCGAGCGAATCCGTGAAGGCGAAGACCCGACGCCCGTTCTGTTCGACACCGCCGAACGAATGGTGCGCGTCATGGGGCGCGAGATCAATCGCCTCGAAGCGCAAATTCGACAACAGTTTCCAGAGATCACCTACATCGATCTCGAAGTGAATTAGGCAGCCAAACCGCGTGGATTCAGGCTCAAACTACTTACCTTACCTTCTGACCTTGGGCGCAACGCTTAGCTTTTCAAGCGCGAGTCTTGTCTTCGCGCGCTTTTCACGAAGAGTTTCTGTTTTGTGGATGAACACAACCAAGGCCGCTATTGCCTTTGCGCTGTTGTGTCTGACATTACCTGTGATCTGGATTTTCACCGGCACCTTTACTGCTCCGTCGCTTTTATCGGCCGTATTTCTTCTGTTGTCTGGTGCTGTCGGTCTCGGTATCGGCGATTTGTTTTTGCTCGACGCCTTTATTCGCATCGGAGTTTCGCGAACATTGATGCTCTACGGTTTTCAACCCTTGATCTTGGGTGTAGGTGCTGCCCTGTTTTTCGACCAAACGTTCGACAGCCACCGTCTGATCGCAATTGCGTTTCTCATCGGTTGCTTGGTGATCTTCAGCCTCGAACGATACCGAGAAACCAGAACCTGGGAAATTCGCGGGCTCGTGATGGCGATCATCGGCGTCTCGCTCGACACCGGCGGAGTTCTGCTGACCCGGTACGCGTTCGAAGATAGTCCTGCGACGCGGCCTCTTGAAGGACACCTCATTCGCTGTGTTGGCGCCCTCTTGGCCTACGCGGTTCTCGCGGCTGCCATCCACCTTCTGCGAAGGGCGAAAAAACTCGATACGAAGCAGCCTGTGATCGGACTCATCGCGAATTTTCAAAATTTCGATTCGAGGTCGCGAGCGCTTTTACTGCTGGGCTGCTTTGGCGGCACTTATCTTTCGCTCTGCCTCTATTTAACAGCGATTCAAATTGGTCATCTTGCGTCGATCTCGGCGATCGCGATTACAGGCCCCATGTTTGCGGCCCTGCTTGAGGCGCTCATCAACAAACGAAAACCAAGCTGGTATCTTGTGTCGGCCTTCGTGCTTTTTCTTGGTGGCTTCGCCGTACTCGTCAGCTGAAGTCTGCTACTTTGCGAGAATGTCTGATTCGAGCATCGACCGCAGCGATTTAATTAAATCCCTGTTGAACTTCGAGGCCTGCGCACCGATCAACCCTTCGATCAGCAGACGAAGCGAAGTTCGACGACCGGCCTTGCGATCAGTTTCGTAATTTTCAACCAGCTCGTTGGCTAGACCGACAACTCGAGCAAGAGGATGAATGTAAAAATCTTTAAGACCCAACGGGTAGCCAGAACCATCACTGCGCTCGTGGTGCTGTGCAACGATCATCATCACGTCTTCAGGAATCGTCTTCACTTGCGCGAGCAACGCTCGTCCGTTTTCGGCGTGTCCTTCAAGAATTTTGCGGTCGACGACCGACAGGGTTGAAGGATCCGCACTAAGAATTTCGGTCGGCATCGTGAAAAGACCGAAGTCGTGGAGAAGCGCCCCCATGGCAACGTTTTCGTGTGTGGCGGGCTTGACCCAATCCATAGATGATACCAACACGGTGCTCAAAGCTGATACCATCAACGAGTGCCTTGTGTCTTCGCGCCCAAGATCTTGAAACTTTGCGAAGGCCGACGAAAGTACAGGGTCTCGTTCGAGCAAATTTCGAACTGCTTTTCCAATCGCTTTTGCGTGGTTGAAGCTCTTTTCGGTGACGCCTAGAACCCGAAGCTCGTCGAAGACCGCATCGCTCAGCTTTTCAAGCGCTTCAATTTTAGCTTTATCGGGGTCGGCCACGTCGCTGACATCGACGTCTACCAGATCTTGCTCACTCGAATAGAGCGTCGTGACACCGCGACCAGCATACTTGTTCAGCCGATCGTGGTCGATGCGGTTTCCTGCCCGCAGGACAATCAAGAACCGGCCGTCAGGCAATTTGATATACAGATTGGATGGCGCCGTCTCGAGCTTTAAGACCGCGTCCATTTTCAATGATTTAACCGTGATCTTTGTTTTAGGCTCGGACGTCACAAATTTAGTGTGCGCTGGCGATTCGAGTTTGGGGAACATCTTCACTACCGACTGGACTCAGATCGGGCTACGATCGAGCTTCAAAAGGAAAATCTTGAATCACGGCGACTCGACTCATCTCAACTTAGCTCAGCTCGGCGTTCTTTTGGTCGACGATCAAAAGGCCGCCCGACTTTTACTGAGGTCATATCTTATCCGCTTGGGCATCGGAAAAGTTGAAGAGGTGACAGACAGCATAGAGGCCTTGCGATTGCTGATCAACACTCCGGCTAAGCATCAGGCTTTCGCAGCGGTCTTCATTAGCCGCAGCATGCGTGAAATGTCGGGGCTCGAGCTTGTCCGCAACATTCGGCAGCTTTCGGAATGGAGCACGATTCCAATCATAATTGTCTCTGAAGATCGTGATGCGGCGAAATTGCTCGACGCCGTTGCGGCGGGCGCCACCGACTACCTTCTGCGACCCTACTCGCAAGAAACACTGCTCGCGACACTGAAGCGGGCCTTAAAGTTCGATCCGATTTTTTAGAGAAAAATCGTCCTTCAAAGCTGGCTCGCGAGGTTGCCAAAAATCTGGGTCAAAACGCGACGATCCGCCATGACTCGTTTCTCCCACTCCTCAGGGGGAGCCTTCTTCCACCAAAGCCAGTAAAGCTTTTCGCTAAACGACTCGGGCGGTTTGCCGAACGTCAAAAGATAGAAAAACAGCGCACGAACTTCTTCATCTTTCGAAAAGCCCGAGGCCTTCTGCAAGATTTGTCGAAACAAGTAGTAGGACTTGTCGGCTTCGATGAAACTCAATTGGCCGTCCGCATTTGAATCCCAGCGCCTGTAAAGTGATTCAATGTAATGGTGAATTGTCACGGGTCGATCCATTTCGGATGCTGCAAGCGGTCCATTCGGGTTGGTCGGCTTGCGAGAGGCTTTTTCGAGGTCAGCAAAAAAACCATTCCATTCGGCGTCGGTCCAAGCTTTCGACATATTGGCCCAGGCTGGCATCTTTTCGAAAAAGCCTTCGTAACCAGCACGAAGACGGGATCGCCAGCAACTCGCTATAATACGCGGGTTACCGCCCGAGTTCAGATCGCCATTTTCGCAATTCGCATAGACATCGGTACGAACCATCTGCTTCGAGACAACGCCGGCCGCAAACGAGAAAACAAAAAGATCCACAGCCTCGTGATAACCCAACCGATCATCGCCGTTTGAAGACGCCAGAAAAATGTTGGAAATCGTGAATCCCGTTTTCCAGATGTCGAAATCCAACGGATCTACAAATTTCAAATCGACGGTCAAAAGTCTGAAATCATCGAAGACGGTTTTTAGTTGCGACTGTGTAATTCCCTTCATGCGCAGACCGACGGGGTCGCTGACGTAACCGTGCCCCAAACCTCGGATGATTTGTTGCTTCCAATTCATTCCCGCGAATGAGTTTCGGTCGACCACGATGTCCTTAGGCCTAGCCAGCATCAGCCGACCGTCGGGCCAAATCATCGGAGGTTGCGCGCGATCAAACAAAGCCTTCAGGTCTCCCCAGGCCTCTTGGTGCTGAGGTGTGTAGCCCGCCCAGAATTTTCGAACCGTTCGAAGGGGGATTGGTTGACCTCTCAGCGAGGCGTCGCTTCGGTAAGCGTCTCTTTCCAGACGGTCCCAGAGGTTTTGCATCTCGACCCAGCTCAGCAAGGTGTCGCGAAGGCGCTCGAGATTGACCAACGTCAAACCGCCTTGAACCTCGCGGTAACCATTCACTGAAAGTCGATCGCTCGGATCCAGCTTTTCTGAAGCCATTTCACCGGTCACAACCGGATTAAAAACACGTTCAAGTAGAGGCTCAAACAACCCCGAGATGGTCGAGGCTTGAATTGGAAGCTTGAAGGTTTGCACTTTGCCGAGCTCGTCGACGAACACCCGCAATAAATTTAAGTCAATTCTGCCTGTGCCCTTCGCTAAAATCGCGTCGTGCAAAATGTCGGTCGCCTGTAGAACCGAAGTTTCAAATTGCTGCAAAGCCTCGCCGTAAAAAAGATCGCGCCCCCGGATAGTGTATTCAAATCGAAGAAATAATCCGTAAATTCGGCCCACATGCGAGAACAACAGACCCCACTCGTCAGGCTCAATCGCCGCGCCTTGAGGCCGAATCAGCAAAGCCTTTGCGGCCGCAAGAAGGGGCGTTTGCTTTGCAAACCATTCAGGACCTTTCCAATTCGAGCGCCCGGCGTAAAGCTGCTGAATTTCGATCAGGAGCGTTTTGAGGTTTTCCAAATAATAGGTTTGTTTCGATTGTTCCAGCAAAGCGCCAAATGTCTGCATCGAGAACGAGAAATCCGATAGGGCTTGTTCGAGAAGATTCGCGTCGACGCTGTCGACAGGCCGCGACTGAGTTAAGATGCCGACATAAGGTCGAAGTCTCTGCGCCTCGACTCTGAGGGTTTCAAGCACTTGCGTGAGTCGCTCTATTTCAGGCTTCGTCAACCGGTCGGCGGACCCGCCTAAAAGCGCCTGCTTGATACGAAAAAATTCGCCGAGCAGTGCGTCGTTCAGTTTTAAGCTGCCAAGAAAATATCGCTCAAGAAATGCTCGCAGTTCTTTACTTGAAAACGATTCGCGGTCGACCGATCCGCGGCCGTACGTCGAGAACAGTTCAAGCGCGCCTGACACACATTCGAACGCAGCGTCGATTTTGACTGGCTCTGATTCACTACGGAAATAGGTTTCAAACGTCTTCAAACTTTCGCCAAAGCAGTTTTCGGCGGGACCAGACAATTTAAGTGGTGCGGTCTCAGGCACCGATTCTTGGGTGCGCAGCTGGCAGCCAAGAATTCCAAGAAAAAATCCCGCCATCGATCCAGAGATCAACATCCTCGAAATGAAGCGATTCAAATTTCCCCCCGGAAAGCCGCGGCTTTTCATTCTCGGGAAAGCCGTGTTAGCGACTTTCATTCAAACTGACGCCTCTGGCCCCTCGGCGTCAAAAGTCTGCCTCTGGCTCAAACCTTAACCACCTCGACTCGCGTTGTAAATCGCCGTTCAGTTTCAGCTAATAACGCACATAGCTAACGATGAGCCCACCGAGAAACGTTTACGTCACGTTTGTTGATCTTCATTTGCGGGGCTCAAGACCTACCGCTATCGTCTCGATATGACTGCGAATTCTGAGGGACTTGAAAGTCCGACTGCGAACACTGTCGAAGGCCCGGTACTTTTCATTCGAATGGATCGCATCGGCGATCTCGTGCTGACGCTAGCTGCGGACAGCGTCTTCAAGACGCCCGTCGATTGGTGGATCGCCCCAAACACGGGTTACATCGCCGACCACGCGGCTCCCAGGCGGCGCGTTCGTGAGATGAAACTTAAAATTCAGTATGCTGAATTCAAACATCTCCTTCGCGAGTTAAAAAGTCGCGATTACAAGACGGTCTTCTTGTTTCATGCCCCGTGGTGGGTGAGTCCGCTCTTGTGGCTTGCGCGAATTCCAAATCGTGTCGGAGTTAAATCGCAGTGGCACACATTTCTATTTCTCAACAAAGGTGTTCGACAGAAGCGCAGCCTTTCGGAAGTGAGCGAGTTTGAATACAATATGCGACTCGTCGAAGGCGGCCTTGGAATTTCCGAAGGCGAACTGCCTCGCGATCCGCTGAAGCTTGCGATCGATTCAAACTGGCAGGGAGAAACCCTCAGTGACCATGGCCTCGAGCGCGAGAAGTATGCGGTGATTCATCCTGGCATGAGCGGATCCGCACGAAACTGGCCGACGTCCCATTACATTTCGTGGATTCAAGAGGCTGCGAAAAAAGAAAAGATTGTGATCACAGGAACAGCGAGCGATGAAACTGTTCTTGAGCCAATTCGCCAGGCACTCACTGGGACCCCAAACGTCGTCTGGCTCAACGAGAAACTCTCGGGACCTATGCTTCTTCACGTCCTCGAGGGGGCGCGGGTCGTGCTCGCTCCAAGCACCGGCGTGGCCCACCTCACCGCGTCTTTGGGCCGACCCGTGATCGGTCTTTACAGCCCTGTTAAAGTGCAACATCCGAAACGTTGGGGTCCGCAAGGCGAAGCTGTCCAGGTTCTTGTTCCAGACGTGGAATGCCCAGGAAAAAAAGCCTGTCTTGGTGCTCAGTGTCCGCAGTACGATTGTATGAACAGAATTAGCCTCGAGTCGGTGCGTTCGCTTTGGTCGGCTCTTTAAAGTCGGCTCTTAGAAGTCGCCTCTTTCGAAAGGAATTTCATATCATGTCTAGTTTCATGCTTCGTCGGGTTGCAAATGCACATGTGATTCAAGTTACGAGAGCTGTGGCTCAAGTGATGGTGTTTCTAGCTCTCGCGACGGTACTCGTCGTCGCGCCGGCTGAAGCGCTGATTGAATTGAAGGCCGGCTACTCGCAGCACACAACTTCGCCCGGTGGGCTCAACGATGCGTTTCCCTCGAACCCAAAAATTAGTCAGATGCAGACTCTTAGCTTCGACGTCATGGGCAATGTTCCATTGATGCCAGTCGGACTCGGAGTCCGCCACGAAACTTTCAAACGCAGTGAAACCGCGGGCGCATTTGGATCAACGATCGACTGGTCGCGAACATCGATTCTCGTGAACAAGCGTTTGATCGACACCTTAGTTTACGTCGGACCTATCGCCACAGTCGGAGTCGCCAGCGACTTCAAGTATCGCTCTTCCGCCAACGGCGTGACGACCGATTACAAAACAGAAAGTCAGTTCACAGCGACCGTTGGAGTTGAGGCGGGTGCAAAACTACTCTTGGTTCGGTTGGGTGCCGAAGTCGGTTACCTTTACGCACCGATGGGAGAACTTAAGACGTCTGCAGGCGTCCCCGTCACAGATGCGGGCGGATCAAAGGTGACATTCGATTTAAGCGGGCCCTACGTTCGGGTTGTCGCAGGTTTTGGTTTCTAGACATTTTTCCGCGCGAATTTGCGACGTGAATTGACGGTCTACTTCTGCGATTCGACTACAAAACTTCAAGCACGATTTCTCTCGGGCCCTCGTCGGACAAATATTTGACGACGTGTGGTCCGGGCGGAAGTTGCCCTAGTGACACTTCAACTTCGAATGGAACTATCGCGAATGTGCAAGCGGTACCCGCGGCTGAACCGTTAGCCGCACCATGACCTGACGTCGCGGCCGTTTGCGCTCGCACCACATGCTCGCGGCCGTCCGACTGGACCGCCGGCTCAACAAGCCCTGTGCACCCGCTACGAAAGTAGCCTTCGAGTAAAACTCGCGTCGGCTCACTCGCCTCCGATTTCACGATCGGAGTTACCTCGACAATCGGCAAATCAGAAAGCCCTCTGTCCTCAAGCGATCTGTCTTCAAGAGCTGCGGCGTCTTGGCCGGGTGCAAGCGGTTGACCGCAGTTCTGAAAAGCCAACACCAAAACAAACATGGCCAAGATTAAGACAGCTGGTCGCAACATAGACACTCCTCACCCACGAACTTCGAGCCCGCGAGAGTCACCACAGAGGTGTGCAAAGAAGATGCAAGCCCAGAGCTGCAAAGGCGCGACCTTTCAAAGCAGATTCGCTCAAAGAAAATCTGCGCTCACGTCGCAAAATCGATCGAATTTTCGGTTTCATGACGTTCGATTCTCATTTTGATTCACGCGCGTAAGTTTTTTCCGTGGGCGGTCAACAACAACGGACCCTTCAGCCGATAAATCTGCATGAGAACTTGGTTAACTTTTGTCTACCGCATGTTTTTCAGTGGTGCGGTCGTCATGGCATTAGTCGTCACGGCATCAG
>JALHOI010000034.1 GCA_022843085.1 Pseudobdellovibrionaceae bacterium | reverse complement strand
CGGTAAGAGGTCATCAGGTAAACGACGAACATCTTCCCGACCAATTGTATACACTCTAAGGGCGTTGGTTGTTCCCCTCTCGAGAACTGGTACTCCTAACGTGAGGATCACCTTGTCACCGGGCTTCACTAGACCGTACTGAAGAAGCATTTCTTCGATCTGCACCATAGCCTGATCGGAAGAATCGTACGGATCAATCTTCAAAGTCTGTATCCCCCACACGAGTTCGATGCGATTTAAAGTCGGCAAGATGTGAGTGACAGCGATGATGCGGGCTTTAGGGCGAAATCCCGAAATTATAGTGGCTGTTTTGCCCGACGTCGTTAGACAAACGATCGCTGTTGCATTTAACTTCATAGCCGTCAAAGCGCTCGCTGCGCCGATACCGTCGGCGACTGACGAGAACCCGTCGTCCATTCTCATGTCGTAGAAGTAGTCGCCGTTTCGTTCAACTTCGACGATGATGTCGTGCATGGTTTGAATGGTACGAAACGGGAACTTGCCACTTGCACTTTCGGCCGAAAGCATGAGGGCGTCAGATCCATCAAGCACAGCGTTGGCCACGTCTGTAATCTCGGCCCGCGTGGGTCGCGGATTTCCGGTCATTGAATCGAGCATCTGTGTGGCTGTGATAACCGGTCGCCCAATCGTGTTGCACAATTTCACGATTTGCTTTTGTATTTGTGGCAAACGAGTTTGACCAACCTCGACGGCCAGATCTCCCCTTGCAACCATCACTGCATCAGAAAGCCTGACGATTTCTTCAAGATTTTCGATCGCCTCAAGCATTTCAATCTTGGCGACAATGCGAGCCTGTGACCCGTGCGCCTGAATCAATTCTCGAAGTCGGCGAATATCGTCGCCACGTCTTACGAAGCTAAGCGCAATATAGTCGACTCCGTTCTCGAGGCCCCACTTTAAGTCGGCTAAATCCTTTGGAGTCAAACATTCAACCGAAAGCTCACCACCCGGGACGTTCATCCCCTTTCGGTCTTTAAGAATGCCGCCGTAAATGACAGTACAAAAAACGTCTTCGACTTCGACTCGGTCGACTCGAAGTTCAAACAGCCCGTCGTCAAACATAATTCGTCCGCCCGGGACACAGCTTTTCGGCAGTGCTTTAAAATCCGAAGGAATTAAACCTTTACGCCCGAGGACATCGCGAATCGTCACGACGACCTGTTCGCCTTCAGCTATCTCAATAGAGCCATTTTCAAATCGCCCCACTCGAATCTTCGGGCCTTGAAGATCCTGAAGAATGGTTAGCGGAGCGTGCATCTCTTCTGAGAGCGCGCGCAGATCGGTAAGTACCTCAAGATGATCTGGGTGCGCACCATGCGAAAAGTTGAGCCGTGCCACGTTCATGCCCGCATGAATCGCCTTTCTCAAATTTTCCTTACCTTTCACCGCGGGACCTATAGTGGCGACGATCTTGGTGCGGCGATCAGCAAGCATTAGGGGCGGCCTTTCGATCGGGTCATTGAGACCAACGATTCTTGATGATGACGATTTATTTCGTCGATCTCACGGCGATGAGTTTCTTCTAATTTCGCCATTCGATTTTCATATTGCGACGCTTGTCGCTGAATTTCTGCATTTTTCTGATCGCTCAGCTGCTTTTTTTCTTTCGTCGCCACCGCGATCTGGTCGGCCATCTGTTTAGACTGACCTTCTTTCAAGCCTTGAATCTGATTCTCGAACCGATTGTTCACTTCAGTCAATTTCAACTGAAATTTCGCTTCTCGTTCGGCAGACTGCTTCGAAAAGTTCTCGAAAATCGATTGCTGATCGCGGGTATTCTTCTCGCGAAGATCACGCAGCGTGGTTTCGTAGTTCTCGCGCTGAGCCTCAGAAGATTTATCAAAAAAAGTCCGAAGTGATGCTTCTTCTCGGTTGTTGTTCGCCTTCAACCTTTCAGCACGATCCTCGGCTGTAATCTCGGCGAACATCAATCGTTTCTCGAGACCAAGCTATGTACCCTGGTGTCGAAACTCTGCCACCTACCGTTCGGTCTCAAGCTTGTCTTGGAAGAAACGATTGCTGCGGGTCAACGTATCCGTCGTCTTCTTCTGAATTCCATCTATTTCGCCTTTATTTTTCTCATTTGAGGCGTCAACCGTGGCGGCTCGTTGCAACTCGAGGTTCTCGATATTGGCCTGCATAGAATCGCGAGTATTGTTCACCTGAGTTGATTTTTCTCGATTCAGTTGATTTCGCTGACGAACGATTTCGTTCTTCAGTTGAAAGTTTTCGGCTTTTCCAGAATTCAGTTGATTATTCAATCGCTCACCGATCGAACCTTTGAAGGCTTCAGTGCTCGTGCTTGATTCCGAAGCTCGCTTCTCGAGTTCCTTTTCGTACCGCGCTCGATTTTTTGCTGCGCCCTCTTGAAGATCTGCTCGCACTTGATCAAGGCTTTGCTGATGGCCTTTGCTTTCCTCTTGTAAGTTTGTCGTGTAGGTCGAATTCAGGCGCTCGCCTTGGCTTCGCTTGCTCTCTTCGAGGTCACGAATTGCAAGATCCTTATTTCTTCGCATAGAATCGAAACTTTTTTGCGAAACGTCTCGCGTTCGATCTCGATCCGTAATGACTGACTTCAGCTCTTTCTGATGAGCCTGATTCAACCGTGTCCGTTGGTCGGCTGCACTGGACTGCATCAGCATTCGACTTTTTTCTGTCGATTCTTGAAATTTCTTTTTTGAGTTTTGCAAATCAGCATCGTACTGCTTAGCCACCGACAAACGCTGCTCATCCTTAATCGAACCCGTTTTCTCGATTGTAGCTTTTGCGTGCTCTTGAGTTTTTTGAATTTTTTCATCTGCTTCTTCGGCTTGGCGCCGAAGCTGATTTTTTTGTAAACCGCGAAGGTCTTCTATTTCCTTCTGGTACTTCATGTCACGATTTGAAATCGCATCTCGCGCTTTGAGTTTTAAATCTTCCATCTGGCTATTGTGAGATTCCTGCATGTTCCGAATTCGCGTCTGATGCGCCTCAGCCATACGCTTCATCTCTTGCGAGTGTGATTTAGCCTGATCAGTTTCTTTTTCCTGATAGCTCTCGCGGGCTCGTCGAAGAGCTTCGTCCTGCGAATTTCGGTTGTCGGCAGATCCAATAGACGACATGCGTTCTCCTCCATGAGAAGGCAAGTTCACTAACAGCGAGACACAATTAGAATAGCAAAACGCGCGCGCGAACGCGTTGTCATCGCTTGAGGAATAGACTTCGGTCGAGTCGAGATCTGTTTAGCCTCTCGGCGTCAGTTTACGCCCAGAGTTTTTTTGCGAAACAAGGCGCGCAGCTCTTGATCGCGTGCTTCTCGAAGAGCTTGGCTTCTCTTCAGCTTTCGGTTTTCGGCTTGGACGGACGCAATTTTTCGTTCGACGGCTTCACGATGAAGTTTTGCGGCCTGCGCAGCAGCGAAAGATCTCAGCTCAAGAAGATCTTCAAGTTTTTCGGGAAAGTCAGCTTTTTTGCCGCTGAAAATCCGAGCTTCTCTGATGACTTGTGATTCAAAATCAAGTGGCAATGGAAGTCCGACAGATGTCTTTCCGCTAATGAGACTAGGTCGACTTAGCGTCACCTGCATTCCGCTTGGAATCGCCTCTTCTCGCGCCCAGCCAAGACCTTTCAACAACGCCGGAAATCGCCCCGTATTGATGATCGTCAAATCTTCGCCATACCTGTCGATGTGAACTTCGTCTTCGGCCGAAAGAATGCCATGCTCGGTCTCGACTGTATTTTTAGAACCTCGAACACGAAGCGAACCCTCAACAAGGCGAACTTGATTCTCGCTTCGTCGAATCGCGATCGATTTCTCGGTGAGCGTCCACTCACGATTGCCGCCCGGCTTTAAAGTCAGCATTCGATCTGCTCCGACTCGCACCGCGCAAAGGCCGCCGTTTGTAAGACAAAGTCGCGGTTCTTCAATCACGGCGGCTGAATGAGGACGAAGCCTCTCTTCAAGGACATTAACCTCGCGCAGGCGAACTCTTTCGGCCGCGTCGACTCGAACCTCCAGCGAAAATCCAGCGATGAATCCCAATGCTGAAAGTAGAAGACGCATCACAGATCAACAGCCTTGAGGGCAATCTGAGCTTGGCGCTTAAGTTCATTTTGCCCAAAATGCGAAACGACTGAGCGGTAGATTTCCGCTGCATCCTCGATGCGGTCGCGGCCCTCGTAAATGCGACCAAGCCTTAGAAGAGCGAACCCAGTGAGCTCGCTCTCGGGATAGAGTCGAATCATCTCTTCAACAACTTCGATACAGGCTTCGAAGTCCTGGGTTTGAAAGAATCCCTCGACCAGAAGAAAGCGCGCTTCGGGGCCGTGAAGTGTGTCGGGGTAGAGATTGATAAGTTTCGACAGCCGTTCGTTTGAGTTTTCGAAGTTTTTCGCGCGAAAGTCATCTTTGGCTTTCTCAAGTAGGCTTGAAGCGCGTTCGATTTTCAGGTCGGCGTCCGTCAAATTCGTCACGCTAGCTAAATTTCGCAGCTGATACGTCGTGGAATCTTTCGGGCGACCATTAATACTTGAGGGCAAAACTTGTGCAACAAGTTCGCGGGTTTCGCGCGATTCGTCGCGCGCCAACCTTTCTCGCAAATCAGATTCTGCCTTCGAGCGTTCGGCAGCCGCCAATCGCTCGTGCAACGCTTCAACTTCGAGCGAGACACCCGATGCCGATTGCCGAATACCCATTAGACCCAAACAAATCAGCAGGATCACCGAAGAAAAGATTCCAGGCGAAAGTCGTTTCATCAGTAGATTTATCGGAAGAAATATTGGTTTTGCTTATCACTTTCCCGATTCTTTTCGCGGCAACTCGACTCGAATCACCTGTCTCATTTCAATACGGGATGCCGCCAGAAAGTGACCTCGTGCTTATTCACGTCGAGGTGTCGCACAAAACCGCCCGATATCGACTGAAGTCGAGCGATCGCATCAAAGTCAGTTTCACCCTTAAACTTAATAGTAAACACGAGTCCGGCGTTGGTCGGCAGCCAAGCTTCGATTAACTCAAGCGTACGTTGAGGCGCTGCAATGACGTCGCAGAATACCCAGTCCGCAACAGGTGCGGCTTCTGGAATAACTTGAAAGGCGTCGGCCTTTGAGAAATGAACTCGCTTTTCAATAGCGAGAGGTAGCTTCAGTTTAAGAGGCGAACGGTCGAACGCGTGAACCGT
The DNA here is from genome assembly GCA_022843085.1 of Pseudobdellovibrionaceae bacterium. Lineage (GTDB taxonomy): Bacteria > Bdellovibrionota > Bdellovibrionia > Bdellovibrionales > JAMPXM01. The sequence goes on along the minus strand of JALHOI010000034.1, from coordinate 8,140 downwards.
CAGACCAGCTTTCGCAAGCACCCAGGTCCAACCACCGGGAGAGGCCCCAAGATCAAGAGCAACTTCACCAGGCTGGGGCAGAACCTCGGTCCTCCAACCCCACTCCCAAAGCTTCAAGTAGGCTCGAGATGGTGGCTCATCGCGATTCTCGTTGAAACCCCAAGCTCCGCCAGGCGCTTCGTCGCGTGGACTCGCGCACGCGACCAGGTTATTCGGGCTCAACAGCAAAAAAGAAGGCTGACGTCTTGACCGGCTGACGTCGCCCGGCCAACCCGTCTTTTTCGCACGCAATTTCAAAATTTTCGCTTTCGAACTAAATGCTTGCTCAATCAGTTCGCCACGTCGATGAGACGAACAGGTAACCTGTCGCCACGGGAGTTTTGAAATCTCACGAAGTTGGCTAACCGCTTTTGATACCGTGTCAAATTCAACTATCTCGCAATCGTCCCAGATGTCTCGCGCCCAAACGAATGAACCGTTATGTTTCAAGCTTGATTTAAAAAGTCCTTGGCCCAACGGCTCAAGCGGAAGGTTCAGAATCATGCATTCTGCACGCAGTTCATCTTCGAAATCAGGATGCGCGAATAGAAGCACGAAGAATCACATCTTTTCAGGTGCACGAATCGAAAGATTGCGAAGCCCCTGAAACAAGACAGCTTGCGTCGCCTGAACAAGCGCCATACGGGACGTCTCGATCTCCGATGCTTCGCCAAGAATTCGATTGTTATGATAAAAGCGAGAAAATGCAGCGCAAACCTCTAGCAGATATTGGGCTAGGATGTTCGGCTTAAAAATTCGAAATGCAGCGGCCAAAGTCTCATCGTACCCCAATAGAATACGAATCAACTCGCGCTCGTCTGGCTGACTTAAGCATGCAACGTCGGTCTGCGCCGGTATTTTACCGCGCTCATCTTTGTATTTTCGAACCAAACTTGCGCAGCGCACATACATGTACTGAACGTAAGGGCCGCTATCACCTTCGAAGCTCAGGATGCGCTCCCAGTCGAACTCGACGTTCTTTACTCGGTCGAAAAGCAAGTCTCCGAAAATCACTGCACCGACGCCGACATCTTGAGCAATCGACTTTTGTTCAGCCGCCGACAGCAAAGGGTTTTTTGCCGCGATCAACTTCGCGGTTCGATCAATCGCTTGATTCAAAACGTCCTCTAGAAAAATGACGTTCCCTTTTCGAGTCGACATCTTCATGCCTTCTTTGAACCTATAAAGTCCGAAAGAAATATGGTGGCAATTTTTGACCCAATCAAAACCGGCAAGTTCTAAGACTTTAAAAACCTGCTTAAAGTGAAGCGACTGATCAAACCCGACAACGTAAAGGTTCAGGTCAGCCTTGAGCTCGGTCATTCGATACATGGCGCTCGCAAGATCGCGAGTCGCATAAAGCGAGGCGCCGTCACTTTTGCGAATCAAGCAAGGAGGCATCTCTTCACCAAGATCGACGACAACGGCGCCCTCGCTTTCTTTTAGCAAACCTTTTCCGGCAAGCATATCTTCAACCGGCTTCAGGCGATCGTTGTAAAACGATTCACCTCGAACCAAATCGTGTTTTACGCCCAGCAAATCCCATAGCCGCTGATACTCGACGAGCGAGATTTTGACGAACATCTTCCAGATCTCTTCGACGTCCCGACTTCCCTGCTCGAGCTCTTTGAATACGAGTGATCCTTTTGCCTCGAGCTCGGGGTTTTTTTCTGCTTCCTCATGGAATCGTACGTAGATATCAAACAATGATTTAAACGGCTGACCCTTAAAGTCGTACTGTGATCCCCATTCGCGAAAGGCCCACGCCAGTTTTCCGAACTGCACACCCCAATCGCCTAAATGATTCAGGCCTGTCACCTCGTAGCCTTGCGTTTCAGCCAAATTTCTTATTGCCTGACCAATTGCAGTTGCTCGTAAATGGCCGACGTGCATCGGCTTTGCGACGTTAGGTGATGAATAATCGATCACGACGCGTTGGCCACGTCCAAGCGACGAATACCCCAGCCGATCGCCTTCAGTCGCGACCGCATGGAACAGTCGAGACTGCATTGATTCATCAGAAAACGTAAGATTCAAGAATCCACCTGCGGGTTCCGCGCGAACGAGCCCGATCGCTTTGGTCGATTCAGCGTTGGCATCAATTCGGCTTTTCAGAAGCGCTGCGATTTGCGACGCGACCAAAGCAGGCGGTTGACGAAGCTGTTTTGCTAGCGGAAAGACCGGAAAAGCCAAATGACCGTGGTCGAGTTTTTTTGGCGGTTCCAAAACTGCAACCAAATTCTCTGCCGAAATCAAATTTTGGTCCGGCAAGAGATTTCGCAACTCGTTAGCTAAATAATCTGCAGTTTCGTGTCGAAGTCGTCGCAACATGAGATCTAAAATATCAGAAGGCTTGACCAGAAACCAGACCGATCCTAGATCTTACGATCTTCTCTCTTATTCATTTCTTGGGGGCCTAAAGGTGAATAAAGCTGAACTCATCGACAAAGTTGCATCGAAGACGAAACTTTCCAAAGTGCAGTCCGAAGGTGTGCTCGACGCAGCTCTCGAAATCATCTCGAAAGCGGTCGCGAAAGGCGATGAAGTGAAGCTCGTTGGTTTCGGTACGTTTTGCATGACGTCTCGCCAGGCGCGCGCTGGACGCAATCCAAAGACAGGGACAAAGCTTGTCATCCCAGCGACCAAAGTGCCGAAGTTCAAGCCAGGCAAAGATTTTAAGGAACTTCTTAAATAAATTTCGCGCTTCTAAGAAGCCGGCGCAGTGATCGCAATACCACCTAGAGCATACCGTCTGGTGTATCGGCGGTCGGTCTTGCCGTTGCTTCGCCAATAGCTGCTTTCTGGCGAGAAAGCTCCGAAATCAATTCGGCTAAAGCATCGCTCGCAATATCGCGGCTTTGCCGGGTCGCCTGGTCGTACTGACTTGCAACGTCGTTGAGGCTTGTGAAGGCCTGAAAGAGCTGAGCCGTTTCTTCGGGATACGCCTGATCATCTGAAGTTTTCTTCCCGATGTCTGCCAAAGTTCGTTGCACGGTCTCGACCTTCTTATTCCAGCCTTTAAAGAATGCCGACCATTGCTCGGGTTTCGTTCGAAGTTGACCGTAATTTTGCGCAAGATCGCGAGCCAAAATATCGAGTTCTTTCGCCGCGTAAAAAAGTGCCTTCTTTTGACTCTGGGTTTCAAACGAAATCTCACGCAGATGCGTTTCAAGCCGATCCAAAAACTTTTTGTCTCGAGTGCCAATGAAAATCTCGTTTCTAGTTCGAGCTCCTCCCGCATCAACTTCGACAGTGTATGCGCCGGCTGGCAGCTTTAGGTCCGTCAATTTAAGAGTGGGCAATTCGCCACCCTTTCGACTCACGGAAACAGTTTTGCGAACGCTCATTTTTGAGAGAATCTGGCCAAGGCGCCCTTTAAACGTCACAGCGATCGGCACACCTAGAGGCACAGAACCTTGAATCACAAGCTGGCCATCAGGCCGATCAAGCTTCAGCCCGACGATATTGAAATCAGAAAGCGACGCAGCAGGTACCTGCGGCCCAGAGACGACGCTCAAAGTCTGGCCATTACTTTGGCCATTACTTTGGCCAGAATTTTGCCCCACAGGCAGATCGCTCGCACTTTGCTTTTCTACACTCTCAATCTGAGGTGAGGCCGCTTGTTGCGATTTCAAATCTGGTGCTGAATCCAATTTAACAGCGGGCTTCTGCCGCAAAGATTCAGCAGGAGTCGTCACGAGGTGGGCGAAAAAGACGAGTGCGACAAGAGCTTGAACACCCGCAGCTGCGTGGCGACCCCATTTTGTCCACGCGTCTTTTACAACACGTCGAGATACTGGCGGCAGAAACGGAAGCGGTGTTTGATCAAGCTGCGTGAGGCCATCGGAATCCGTGACTTTGCCAGAGTCAGGCCCGATTTGCGGCTCTACAGCCGGCGTACGATCGTGCCTAAGATCGATTCCACTGTTTTCATCGTCGATAAGTTCAACCGATGCCGCATAACCGTCAGATACGTCTTGCTCCCATGGTACTCCCGCAAGATTTGGCGTCGAAACCAAAGATGCCGCCTTGTTCGCTTTTTGTTGAGCCGACTTGTCTTCGGGGCTTTCAGCTGCGGCTCCGCCGATTCCTACCGCGCTCGAAGAGTTGACGCTAAGAGCCGCTTTCAATGCTTGCATCGAGTCGAGAGGATTCGGAGTCACGTCATGCTTCGCTAGGCCGCGCATGGTGATGTGAAACTCTTCAGCTTCAGAATCGCCATCATCTTCGAGGAGGACGGCCGCAATCGGGTCTGGCAATGGCGGCGGGACATGAGGCTTCGATTCGCGAGACCTTGAACGCCGATCGAACTCTCGCAGATCGCCGATGCGCATCCACTGGTTCATTCCAACATGCCAAGCGTATTGCGAAAATTGAAATCGACCGACCTGTAGCCCGTCGATGATCGCTTGTGTATCGAACGGACCTTCCTGCAAGTATGTGCTCGAATGCGGCCGCAGTACGATCCATGACAACGCACGAGCTCCGCGTGAATCAAGTGCGCCAGCACTGCTCTGTGTGCGATTCGGGGTCAGACCTTCATGACCGTGCGAATCGCCGGCTGAAGACACTCCCGACGAAGGCTCGAAAGATTGTGATGGCGATTGTTGAACTGCTTTATCGGAAGCTTTTTGACCGGCTAAACTGGCTGAGACTTCGAGCTTCAATTCTCGAAAACTCGCGGCGGGTCTCCACTCGATTTCACCCTCACGAAAAACCAAATCGAGCCCCAGAAGCTGACCCTGACGAAGCATCGATAAAACCATGTCCGTCGCGAAAGGACCACTCGCCTCGCCGTTCTTACTGACGTACCAAGCCGTCATCTGAGCGCCCTTTAAATTTTCCTGAGACATCCGTGTCTCTCCCTTTTTCAGCCTTTTTGACTTTTCAAAGTCTTTCGCGTCGACCTTTGACCGGCATCAAACCACTCGGAGCTATTTCAGTTCCGACGGCTCGCGCAAGTTTCACTGTGATCGCGTCGTACTGCCGACCAAAATCTTGCCGCAAGACATCGGTCTTGAAAATCGACGCGATCTCCCTCTTTGAAATCTTACGGGCTCGGTAAGCTCCATACAACCTCTCGCCCATCATTCTTCCCAAAATTAAAGCCGCCTCTAGATAACTACCCGAGCGGCTCGGTTTTACGAGTCGTTTTCGCCTGCGGCCCTGGTGAAAATACACAAGCTCGGCAACGCGCTGATCAAGCGCCAGCCGCAAGGCATCTCGACCTTCGTCTGTAGGTTGAATGGTCTGCAGCTCGGTTCTTAGATCAGAAATGGTTTCGGCCTGGCGCTTGTGGTTCACCTGCTTCGATCCGAAGTAAGCCAGCGCCTCAACTAAAATCGCCGCCTGAAAGTCGTGGGGAAACTTCCAAACTTGCCTTTTCCGTCGGCTGGCTTTCATCTGCAAATACTCGCTTGCGAGATGAGACGCATGGTTGACAGTCATTTGCGCAAGGCACCCGACCCCCGCTGCTGGCAGCATAAAGCTGCGTCCCTTCACTAGCATCCGTCGCGCGGTCTCGAGATCGGCTCCGGTCAGCGACGTTTCTGTCTTTCTCCACAGCTTCGCGTCGGAGGCACTGTAAACTGCAAGATCGTGCGTCTTTTCTTTCGTTACGACATCTTTCAGACCGAGGTCGGCCGCAATCCACTCGGCCAGCTTCAAAACGTGGTCGGTCGGATCAAAATCATCGGTCTCGCCTGCTTCATCGGACCACGCAAGCTCCATCGACTTATCAAGATGAAGCAGATAACTCTGCCAGGGCACCCACGGCGGGGAACTTAACACACAAAACCGTGTGAGCTTGCCGCTTGCAGCTGGCTTCTTCCCATGACCAGCGGCGAACCGCTTTCTATCGGTATAGCGGATGACATCGACCGAGTGTTCGAGATCTTTTGCCGCAAGCTGAAAGTAAACAGCCTCAGCGTTTATGTGAATTGCAACTTCCCGCAGACTTACTTCGCGCCGCCTCGAGAATTCTTGCGAGACTCGTTCAGGCAAATGCGAAAGGTGCAATTCTCCAATCACCACGTAGACAAGCGAGCCAGGCGACCGCAGCATGATTTCTTTCAGCTTTTTAGCGGTCGAAGCATCTTGGCGGCTTAGACCTTGCGCACCCAACGTCTCGCCTTGCGAAGTTCCGATTGCCTCGACCCGCCAGCCTCTTCGCTTTGCAAGTTCAATTAAAGCTTTATAGTTTTCAAATGGAAAACCCCATCGTTCATCCCAGTGCGCTCTTTTGCGCAGCGTCTCGGAGTCGAGCTTACCGCGTAGAAAAAGATCAAGATGTTTTTGTGCTTTCGGGTCGAAGCATTCGAGCGCTACGATGACCGGTCGCTCCGGGGCCAAGTGTCGAAGAATTTTAAAATGAGTTCTTTGCGCTGGTCCGTGCGCGTGAAAGTCACCACCGTAAACAATATCTGCGGTTTCAATTTCTGCTAAAATCTCAGACTTCGACGAAACGCGGTAACGTCTTTTAGAAAGCTTTTTTGCCTCAAGCTCGTAGGCCCTGAGGTCTGCAGGGTCATCACCAAGCCGCAGGCGAACGTCTTCTTTAACGGACTTCAAAAGCGTTCGACGAACCTTCAACCATTCACGATCCATACTACCATCTTGAGCGCTGAAAGCCTTGCCATCAACCACAGATTCCGATGAGTATAAGGAACTTATGAAAACAGTATCTTCGACCGAGCAGGCTAGGGCTATCGAATCATCACCCGAATCATCCACGTTCAAATGGATCGCCATCGCAAGCGCAATCGGTGCGGCGCTTGTGCATGGCTACCTTTTGAAAGGCCATTATGACCTCCACTACGGAGAGGTTTCTGGGCAACTCATGTGCGACATCTCGGACCGGTTCTCTTGCTCGGCCGCAAGCGCAAGTCGATGGTCTGAATTTTTGGGCGTTCCTATGGCACTGTGGGGTTTGTTAGCAAATCTCGCATTTGTCACGCTTGCGGCGTGGGACCCATTGACAGAGGGCGACGGTAAACTTGCAAACAGAACCGGCCTTCTTTCGATTTCGACGGTACTCGTACTCGCTTCCATCGTAATGGGAGCAATTTCACTTACAGCCCTAAATTCGCTCTGCATCTTTTGCATCGGCACCTACGTTCTCTCTTTCGGTACGATGATCGGAACGTGGTTCGGCTTCAGACCAAACCTCAAGCCAACATTCAAACTTAGCTTTGTCGGGGTTGTGTTTGCATTTGGAATTTCGGGCTTCATTCTGAACGACCAATTGAGGTCGGGCTACACAGATGGGCAAGATACGGGTTTACGTACCGCCGCTGCGCTGCAGGATTGGCAACAGAATCCGGTCATCGAAATTGCTGAAACCGATCCTTTGGCGATGGGACCTTCAAGGACTGAAGCGAGGATGACGATCGTTGAATTTGCAGACTTCCGCTGCATTCACTGCAAGCTTGCGGTTGCGCCCCTCAAAGCATTCGTCAACAGCCAGAGCGACATTCGACTCGAATTTTACTCGTGGCCACTCGACGGAGAATGCAACACATCTATTCAACAGGCGAACGGAGCCTCTTGTCTGCTTGCTCGCGCAGTGTGGTGTGCTCGAAGCAAGGCGCAAAAAGGTTGGGAAGCACACGAGAGAGTTTTCGCGCGCTTCGAAGAGTGGAGAACCGCCGACGCCATTCGCTCCGGACTCGACAGCTTGGCGACTGAAATTAAAATGCCTCCTGAAGATCTGAAATCTTGCGTCGATTCAGATGCTGCGAAAACCGCAATCGTCGCACAGGCGAGACTTGGAACCGCTTTGAACATTCGCGGCACTCCCGCAATTTACGCGAACGGAAAACTCTTACCAGCGGGTTCGCAGATTCCGGTTTTGAATGCGGTCTACAAGTCGATCCCAAGCCGTTAAGAACTGGCCCACCTCACTGCGCTCGTGGGCCCGCGATTCAGCATTTCGTTGTGATAAACCGCATAGATAGCAAAGTGATCTCCAAGCCTCGCCGGGAGTTTGGTGGTGCACCACGTTCTTCGAAAAAGCCGATTCATGTTGGCTCTTGTCATGGCGCATGTGTGGTTTAGGGAAAAGAGCGGGTCAAAGCGGATTTTTTTTAGTTCGCCTTGTCCG
>JALHOI010000033.1:4470-13388 GCA_022843085.1 Pseudobdellovibrionaceae bacterium | reverse complement strand
AGACGGTTTTACTGTCGCACATCGTGAGAGACCGAATATCTAGGGGACGGGGGTTACTTTTCATTGATCAAAAAGGTGATCGGGAGACGATCGAGCTTTTTACAAGCTACGTTAGGGAAGCAGATAGAGAGAAAGACTTAAAAGTCTTTTCTCTCACGGAACATAATAGTTCTTCTAGCTATAATCTCCTCTCAAACGGAATGGCGACGGAACTTCGGGACCGAGTGATGTCGTCGCTTGTTTGGTCAGAAGAATTTTATCAAAATCAGGCTGCGAGTTTTTTTAATAAGGCTTTTTTCAGGTCTCGTGGTTTTGAGAAACACCATCGGTTTTAAAGTCGACATTGCTTCCGTTGTTCATTGCCTCAATAGCGCAAAGAGAACCGAAGATCTTCTGCAGCTCATTCCAATTGGATTTAAAAAAGAGTGGGAGCTTTTTGATCAGGCGAGAATTTTCCTAAAGGACAAAGACTCGTCTAAAACGCTGCAAGGTCTTCGTATTCAGTTAGAAAGTATCGTGTTTTCTGATTTCGGCGATGAGGTCGAAGAAAAAGAAAATGGCTTAAGCCTTTTCAATACCGTGAGAAATGGCAAAATCGCATTCATCTTTTTAGATACAAGACGCTTCGGAACAACAGCCACGGCCGTTAGAAGGTTCATCATTCAAGATCTAAAATCAGTCTCAGCACGAATCGATTCTGAAATAGTCGCTGGCGACCGGAAGCCATTTACCGTCATCATTGATGAATTCGCGGACCTCGCCCAGGAAGATTTCATCGGTTTTTTTAGATAGAGCCAGGTCTAGCAAAATAGGAATTGTCCTAGCACACCAGGAAATTTCTGATCTTGACCGAATCAGCCCAGAATTTTGCGGAAGACTTATGGGAAATACGGCGACGTGTTTTGCTTTTTTGCAGAAGAGGCCGGAGTCGGCAGAATTAATATCCGGAATCGCAGGAACACGAAAGGCCAAAGTCAGAACAGTTCAGCACGAACGATTCATGTTTATGTCGATGCCATCGGGGATGTGATCGGTCAAAGAAGTGGAAGAGTTCGTGATCCATCCGAATGAGATTAAAAGTCTAAAAGTGGGTGAGTGCGTGAGGGTGAGTAAATATCCGAAGGCGATAGCCGTGAAAGTTAGAATTCGGATGGATTGAACTGTTCTGAAGCCTTCGGAGAATCACGATCTGCTTTGTTGTCTCGTCGGTCGAGAGTCGGTTACGTACTTTTCGTACGCGCCCTCACTCTCGGTCCGAGCCGCCTCGCATTTCGCTGATTCTTCGAAGGCTGATGGTCTGAATTCCTGAACTTTTCTGACCGTTTTGCGGTCAGAAAAACAGTGTCATAAAGTGCGCCCTTCGCCGTAGACAATGTCCGAAATCATTTCTGAACGTTTCGATTAGCCGAGACCTAGCGCTGCTGGCAGAGCAGCTTACTGATCCAAAAATTCGACTCTTTCGGCTGGAAGACGCTTCCGTCTGCGAAACGAATTGGATTCTTGTCGGCTGGCTTGAATTCAATCGCCTCGAGAAACTTCCCGTCGATATCTGAAAGAATAACTCCAGACTCGCCAGTTGCTACAGATTCACTTGGAACTGATGCCGAGAAAAACCAACCTTTGCCCAGCGCCAAACTGCAAATGCCGCTCGCATGAATTGCAAAGGTTCCGCCTCTCATTTTGCCGAAGGGCTCACCGTAGTCCCAGAATTTCAGGTATTTACCATTTACCACGTACCGCGGCTCTTCCAGCTGAACCAACCCATTCGGTAGCTTTTCAGAAGCAGTAACTCTGATGAGCTGACGTTGCTCTGACTGCGTGTCAGACTTGCTACAAGCCGCGCACAAGACGAAAAGCGCAGCGACGGCGGTAACGGTAGATGACCTCATGTGTAACTCCTCTGTGCGAGATGCAATACGAATAAAAATGATCGAACGCAAGGCAACCGTCGAGCGACGCACAATTAGTCGTTAACAAAATCCATCCTTCTCGCGGTGAGGCTGGGTGTTGTGGAGCGCTGGGGCGCTGGGTGCCACTGAAGGTTCAGTGGTTTTGCGTTCAACTCTCGAAGATAAGTACCAACTAGCTAATCGGCTCAATAATCAAGGATCGACCGTCTGGATATTTAATTTTGAAGTAGTTCGAGTTACCGCCAACAATTTTAATTCCGTCATTTTCCAATCGTTTCTTGAGTCCACTAAAGTCGGCCACGTTGAGAACGACGGTACCTGAATCAGATTTGTCTCCTTCAAATTCAAAACACAGGAGTGAATTGCCAAGCCGATAGTTCACATATGTCTCGCAGTAGTCCGATGCTTCGATGCCATCTTTGAGATAGGTTCCGATCGACAGCCCTAATTTGCCCTCTTAGAAAGCACGCACTTCGCTCAAACGACTCGTGTGAAAGATTACAGAATTTAGCGTCATAAGATTTAGTATCGACCGGGCGCCTACAAATCAAGAGACGTCGATGCCGCACGCGAGTTCGGCGAGCAGCGGGACGTCATTTTCCGAAGTTTAAAATCATTAAAGCCTCATGACGTTCAATGCTTCGAGGTCCAGCTCGCTCGTTTGAACAATCAGTTGCGTGAAAAGTACTCGAAGCGATCTGACTGACGCACATCCTTTAGAGCGAGATGTAAAGGCCACGGGGTTTCCGTCGTTTAGAAAGAGATTGGCTGAGGGGCGCGGGTTCTGACGACAACATCTTCAAACCAATTCAGCCGTCGACTCTTTTCAGTAAACTCGCGCACGGCTGCAAAGCAGAGGGAACCATCTAAGCTATGGGTAGCAACGCAATTGTAGATGTGTCGTTGCAGATTGAAAATTAGCCAGCTTTGGTTCGACTTTAAGGATCTGCGAAGCTCTTTTTCTTGCGCCCCGAGCTCTTTTTACCTAGTCCATCTGTTGCGCCGCAAACAGCCGGTCGAAACCCTCATTCGGAGAATCCAATTATGCCGACAACTACGAGGTTGAAGTCTTCTCGCTTTTTGTCTTGTCTTCTGGCGGCTTCGTTCACTCTAGCGATTTCAAACGAGGCTTTAGCGCGTCGGCGATGTGAAAGTCTTTTCGGTCATGCGAGTCTGTCGCCGGTTTTTAAGATACGACACGATCGTTTTTATGAACTTGGAACAGACGGCATCACGTATATCAATCCTGGCAATGCAGCTTGGTCAGAACCGGCACCTGGGCGATCTCGAATTCGAGTCGAGTCGACGAGTTCGACGAAGGAGACGCCGGAAGGGTCATTGTTCATTCGAGGTACAGTTCGAAAGTCGCATCGTGACGGAATCGTTCTTCAATCTTTGGACCGCATTTCTCAGCACATGGTGACATTTTCAGAGTCTCCACTGATGTGGGGCCACGCCGATGTCCTCCGAATTCGAGCGGCCTCTTCAGACCCCAATCGGATTCACTCGCTGGTCATCGGTGACGAGAAGGCAGAACTCTTGCGACTTTCTTTTCAGGCGCCACGACATCCCACCGACTTGTTGATTCCCTTGCCGCGACGTTCTGTCAACCAAGTGGTTTATTCTTCGAGCTTGAAGTTCGAGTGGCGCTACCAGGTCGATTCAGATTCGCCCAGCGAATTTGATCTTCAAATTTATGGACCACTAACGTTCGAGCGCCAAGCGCTTCTCGAAAATTCGCGAGCACGACAGTTTGTGCTTGAAGAAGCCGAGCGCACAAAGGGGGCTGCGTCGGCAGCACTACTTGATCTGGCTTTAAAGAGTCTGGCAAATCCGGCCCACCAAAACCAAGCGCTTGAAATTGGTCGTCAAGGCCTTACGGCAGTACGTCGCGAGTTAAAGCCGATCGGAGTTTTAGATGAGGTTATCTTCAACAAGAAAGTCGATAGTCGGACGTTCTTCAATCATTCAGAGCTTGCACAGCTGGCCAGAAAAAAGCGGGCGGCTGTGCCTTTTGAGAAAGATGAGTTCGGATTTGAACATGGCCCCGTCAGTCACGGGCTGCAACTGATTGCGATTTCTCGCGGGATGTCGCCGCGCGACTTTGCGGCGTTCTTGGCAGGACCTTACCTCGGGTTTTTCAACTCAACGCCAAGGCAGTGGGCCTCGTGGGATATCGTCGTCGATGCCCCAGGAGACTCGGCCGCCAATGCGCCGCTGTGGTGGAGGCGAAGGCTTCAAACGCGAATCGATGTGAAGTGACATTTGGTCGATTTGTCGTTGCGTCGAACCTATTTCTTACGACTGAAAGCGAGAAGATGAGCTTCGCCCACCGGGCAAGTTCCTCCCGCCGAAGTTTCGGCCGGAGTCACGATTGTAAGAAGGTTTGGTCCAATAAAATTGTAACTGAAGGCGGGTACTTCGGTATCTGTGAGTGTAAATGAGGATCCGTCCGGGCAAGTCACAACGGTGGTCGTCTGGGGCGTCGCGGGGGTTACTTTTCCACTAGCAATTGTGATGGCGACGGGGCCAACGACGAAATTGCAACTATTCGATACACCGCTAAATGTCATCTGGGTTGCCGATATCGTCATTGTTCCGTTCGGCTCTTCGCGCGCTGGGTTGGGTTTTGCTCCAGATTCACAAGCCTGAGTTGCGTACGCCCAGCTTCCTACCAAGACCGTATCTGCGCTCGCACCGACCGAGAGCACCAATAACGAGACGGCGAACGAGAGCGCAAGAATAAGTTTCACATTTTCTCCTTCGAAAGTTTTTGTTGCTGGAATTCACCACTCTCTAAGTCGAGACGCAATGGGTGATTCGAAGTTGAGAGGGTCACCCTGTAGTTATTTTTGCCCCTCTAACAGTCTCGGGCCAAGTCGTCGGTGTTTTTCAACTGGTGGAGCAGCACCAAATCTTTAGCGTCATAGACGCACATGACGGTATGGCAGTCTGCGACCCCTCCCATCCGCAATTGATCTTTCGAAGGATCGTACCAAATCGAGATTCGAACAAAAAAATGTGTACAGCGTAAACATTTTGAGTATACGCTGTACACATGAAAATTGAAGTACCTTTTCTTTCAAAGATATCGCGAATCAGCGTCTTTCTGACTTTTGCATTGACCTTGCTGGGGCTCACAAGTTTTTTCATTATGCCCCGCGAAGAAGACCCGCGTATCAAACGGCGGAATGCCGTCACCACAATCGTGCTGCCGGGTGCCGAGCCAGCTAAAATCGAGCGTATGGTCACACGACCGATTGAAGACGAACTTCGAAAAGTCGAAGAATTGAAGCGAGTCGAAGTCGAAATTCGGCTGAACGTGGCCGTTTTGAAATTTGAGTTGAGGGACGATGTGAGTGACCTTTCTCAGGCGTGGCGCGAGGTCGAAGATGCCATCGACCGAGCCCGGCCAAAGTTGCCATTGGAAGTTGGCAAGCCCTTGCTTGACTTCGGGGTGCTTGACGTCGAAGCGGTCATTGTCGCGGTCACAGGCGACGACGACCGTGTCGTCCTGATCGATTCAGCTAAAAAGTTGCGCGATCAATTGATGAAAAGTCAGGGGGTATCCGAGATTAAGCTCTTCGGCGCACCAGAAATCGAGCTTCTGGTTGAGGTGGACTCGGCGAAGATGCAGGCCCACGGAGTTTCGGTCGGGCAACTGATTCGTGGACTTCAAGAAAACAACTCCGCAGGGCCGACCGGCTTGATCGTCGATAGCAACGACCGTGTTCTTTTGAATCAGGACAATGATTTCAAGACGGTCGAAGAGATCAGCCGAGTTAAGTACGAGACAGGTCGCTTGAACACCGTCTCGCTGGGCACACTTGCCAAGATCACGCGCACGTCAGCCGAGCCCTCGAGCTCGCTGTTTCGGTGGCGCGGCCAAATGTCTGTTGGGCTTGGCATAGTGCCGAAGCAAGGGCTTAACGTACAGACCTTCGGTGAGAATCTAAAACGCGATCTTGAGGTGGCCGCAGCTTCAATTGCGCCATTGAAAGTCGAGATGGTCGCATTTCAACCCGAGCGTACGAAAGAACGAATTGATGACCTGATGATTTCGCTTCTGGCCGGGATGATCTTGATCGGAATTTTTTTAAGTTTGACCGTCGGTGGTGCAACGGCCCTGATCGTCAGCGTGTGTGTACCCATCATTAGTCTCATCGGGCTTTTCATTTACTATCTGACAGGCGGGGTTCTTCACCAGATCTCAATCGCGGCCTTTGTCATTTCGATCGGTCAGTTCATCGACAATATCATCGTTGTTATTGACAGCATTCAGATGAAAGTCCGAGGCGGTCAAACCGCCGAAGCCGCAGCCGCGGAGGCTTCGGCTGAACTTCGATCGCCCATGGCGTTCGCAACGGCGACGGGAATCTGCGCGTTCTTGCCGATGCTATCAGCCCAAGGTTCGCCGGCAGATTTCATCTTTTCGCTGCCGCTCGTGGCCGTCATCACACTAATTACGAGTTACTTCGTCGCAATATTTTTCACACCGATACTCGCAGGTGCTCTTCTTCGGTCGCCCTCGGTGCCGCTGATACAATTGCCTTTTGGTTATCTTGAGCGGGGCTTCTCGGCTATTGCTCTGGGACCGTTTTGGCGGATAACGGTCGTGATAGCCGTCATCGCCGTCGCAAGTCTCGTCGGATTTTTGAATATTGAGCGCGAGTTTTTTCCAGAATCCGATCGAAATGAATTTCTGTTCGCGATCGAATTGAATCCAAGCGCCGATTCCGCGGCGACTTTGCGAGTTTTAAAAAAGCTGGAAGATCGTTACGCGAAAGATCCGCGCGTGAGAAGCCTGGCTGCCTTCGCAGGTGGCGACATCCCGCGTTTCTACTATAATATTCCGAATCCGAAGGCGGCTCCGCAAGCGGGGCAGGTTTTGGTCACCACCAACACGCGAACTGATGTGGCCTCGGTGGGTCTTGAAATGGAAACTTATTTTAGAGATCGATATCCCGACTACGGGTTTACAGCGCAGTTTCTTCAGCAAGGTCCACCGATCAATGCCAAAATTGAGGTCAACGTGTTTTCTGAAAATCCAAAACGCCGCGCAGTTCTAACCAATGAAGTTGTTAGCATTCTTCAGGGTGACTCTCGCACGCGTTCGGTTCGCAGCGACGAGTTCGACGGCCTTCGCCAGCTTCACGTCAATGCGAACCCTGAGAAGCTGGCCGACATCGGAATTTCAAGAAACGATTTAAGTCAGACTTTGTCGTTTTATAGTTCGGGAGTTGCCGTCAGCGCGTTTCGATTTGATCGCGAGATCACGAGCCTACGCGTTCGGGCTGCCGACGCGCTCTATCGAAAACCCGAAAGCTTGAAAGACGTGACCATCTTACGTGGTCGCGACCGCGACTTTAAGCTTTCAGACCTCGCCACGTTTGAAACAGAATCAAGGCCACCGGTTTTGCGACGCGAAAACGGCGAAACGTTTTCGCGTGTGCTTTCAGATTTACTGCCGACGTTTACCTTTGATCGTGTCATGCGCAATGTGAAGACAAAGATCGATCAGATCCCACTTGAGGTCGGTGAGACGATTCGCTTCGGGGGCGACGCGAAAGGTGCCGGTGATGCCAACGATTCAATTTTGAAGGTTGTGCCCCCCGCCATGATATTGCTGATCGTATTCCTGCTGATCGAGTTTCGCTCGATACGTAAAGTCATGATCGCAATGCTGGCATTACCGGTAACATTGATGGGCGTATTTCCCGGGCTCTGGGTTGGGCAGGCGCCTTTTGGTTTCATGTCACTACTTGGAATTCTGGCGCTGGTCGGAATTTCAATAAACAACATCATCTTACTTCTCGAGGCGATGGATTCGGGGGCCAGCCTCAAAGGGGCGATTGCGATACGATTGCGCGCCATCGTACTGACAACAGTCCTAACGGTGCTTGGCCTGATCCCGCTTGCGTTCTCATCCTCGAGCCTTTGGCCGCCGCTCGCGTGGACCATGATCTCTGGCCTTCTGACCGGGACGGTTGCGACTCTTATCTTCGTTCCGGCTCTCTATCGGCTGTTTTTTCGAAAGGCGGTCGTCGGTGTCTGTGGCGTCGTGATGATGTTCGCGGCAACGTCGCCTGAATTTGCGGCCGCTCAGTCGACGGGACCTCTGCCGTTCCGGGGTCAGATTGAACTTACCGTCGACGAGATTCTCGAAAAAATTTATTTGTCGGAAGACTCGAAGCTTAACGATGTCGATCGCACGGAAGCCGAATCGGCCGACAAAACGACCTGGCGTCAGGCGTTTGCTCCGCGAATTTCGATTGGTGGAAATCTTTTTAGGCGCGACCGCGAACTTCAAATCTCATCCCCTTTTGGAGATCTCGCGCAGGAGAGAAGATTTCGCGCCGACGCTCAACTCGAAGTTCGGCAGTCACTTTTCGACCTCGGCAAAATGTCAGCTGCACGAACCGCGGCTGAGCAGAGCCTGGCGGCGACAACGGCATTGCGCGACTACAATCGGCAGGCGCTGCGGCTCAAGTTCGGCTCGCAAACTCTTGGAATTCTGATGAAGCAACGTGAGTTGCGCTTTCTTGACGATTCAATTGCAAATTTGCGGGCGCGCCAAAAAGATGTGAAGCGATTGATTGAAAAGGGGCGGCAGTCTCGGTCGGATTCCCTAAAGCTTGAAATTGCGATAGATCGCACTGGCCACCTGCAGGAGGCGTTGAGAGTTGAGATCGCATCGACGAAGGCTGATCTTCAAGCGGCATTGAAAATCGACGGAGAGCTTATGATTCTTCAGCCCGAAGCGCCGCGCGATGTTTCGAAATTGAAATTTGATTCTGCGACGGGCGACTTTTTGAATTTGAAGTTTCAGACCGAAGTTTTGAATGCACGACAAAAAGAGGTCAGGGCCATCGGTTTACCGAGCGTAGATGGATACGCTCGGGTGGTGGCGACGGAAGGTCGGACACTGACGGATCGTCAGTGGGGCGAAGTCGGGATTGAGCTGAAGTGGGAATTGTGGGGCGGTGGCGTACGCTCGTCACAGACAGA
>JALHOI010000033.1:1258-4460 GCA_022843085.1 Pseudobdellovibrionaceae bacterium | reverse complement strand
GGCTCGGAAGTTGGCATTGTCGATACAAGATTCAGCTTTGCGCCGAACAAAGTCAGCCGCGTTTCGCGAGACGCAACAACAAGCGATCGAAAGGCTGCGGTGGACATCAAAAATGGTCAACCTCGAAACCAAAGCGGCCGCAAATCGAAAGGAAGAAGAAACAAGATATTTTGAAGGGCGCGGAAGTCTCAATGATCTGATCGAGGCTGACAGTCTAGCTCTCGAGATCTCTCGCGAGCGTGATGTTACCGCGCTTCAGCTGTTGATTGACTGCATGCAGCTTCAATTATGGGCGGGCGATGATGTATCCTCAAAAGATGCCTGCAAAAAAACAGATTAAGACCGAAAAACCTCTGCGCGAGAGGCTTCTTGCCGGGGCGCTTAAAGAGATAAGGTCGGGCGGAGCACACGGCTTGAGCTTAAGAAACGTTGCCAAAGTTGCGGGTTGCACGCCGATGGCCACGTATCGACACTTCGCCTCGAAAGAGGCGCTGTTAGCTGAGATTGCGCGTGATGGATTTCTATTCCTGAAGTCCGAAATGCAAGATGCGATGAAGGCTCATCCTGAAAATGGGCTGCATCAGCTGACTGCTGTCGGTGAACGATACATACGGATGGCCATCACCCGCCCTGAACATCTGTTGATGATGTTTGGTGGGTTTATTAGGGATCATCATCAATTTGGCGATTTGAAAGACGCTGGCGACGGCGCTTTTTTTTCGTTGGTCGATTTGATGAAGCGCTGCCAAAAAGAACAGGTATTACCCAAGGCGGACCCTGTGAAGCAGGCGATTAGCGCGTGGTCGATCGTGCACGGTTTTGCGATGTTGATGATCAACGGCAACCTCGAGTTTTTGGGTGTGACCTTGAAAAATTACGAGTTTCACGCGGCCTTTGTGACCCGTGCGGTTGTTCAAGGCCTGGTGAATCAAGAAGAGGTCATCGAAGGCCAAGGCGTGCGTGGCGCGTCGAGTAGGTAAATCCAGCTTTATGTAAAGTTGCGGCTTGGCCGTCGCCTAAAGTCGATACGATTAGAGTTTTCGACGGCACCGCGCTATTTTTGTTGAAATGCCAGAGACAAAAACCTGCGAAAGCTGCGGCCGAGAGATCGAGTATCGAAAGAAGTGGGCCCGAGATTGGGACAAGATTAAATTCTGCAGCGACGAGTGCCGAAGAAACAAAAACAAGTTCGACTTTCGCGGACCAATTCTTGAGCTTTTAAACCAGCGGGCTCGAACGAGCACAATGTGCCCAAGCGAAGTTCTGACCCCGGAACTCAAAAGTGACACGAACATGATGGAACACGTCAGGCGAAGCGCACGCCTGCTCGCAGCCGAGGGTTTAATCGAGATCACGCAGAAGGGAAGCCCGGTTGATCCTCTTCACTTCAAGGGTCCGATTCGACTGCGTTTGAAACAGTGAGGATCTAGCGTGGGAATTTCGAAAGTATTAAAAGCGAAGATTGAGAGGCTGTCGCCTGAAGAGCGCGACCGGCTTGTCAGAATGGGTTGGGAAGATCGAACAACCTTCGATGTCATCGAGCACCAATTTAGAATTAGCCCAAATGAATTTGTTAGCTTCATGCGAACCCAGCTGGCAGCGAAGGCTTTTGCTCTTTGGCGAAAGCGGGTGCATGAAAAGGGAAGCCTCAAGAACGAAAAAACACGCGGTTTTAAAACGACTCGCTTTAAAAGTTCGCGGCAGTCCGTTGATGGAATCACAAAAGGCAAAAAAAAGAACTAGGTGGAGATATCGTGGCGACAGGTCTAATTGTTCTCGGCAACCAGCTTTTTGATCCGAAACTGCTGAAGACTGTAGAAGTCGATTGCGCGTACATGCGCGAAGACCTTGAGCTTTGCACGTACTTCAAGTTTCATAAGCTCAAGATTTTTTTCTTTCTCGCAGCGATGCGCAGCTACGCTGAAGAGCTTCGGGCGGCCAAGCTGGACCTCACCTACGAGGAGCTTGCGACAAGTTCTAAAACTTACGATGAGCACCTAAAATCTTGGATTAAAAAAAAGTCCCTAAAAAGAATCGTGGTTTTTGAAATCGAAGATAAGTTCTTTGAAAAACGCATTGCTGCGGCGGCCGCGAGTACCGGCTGCGAGCTCGAAGTTCTGCCAAGCCCGATGTTCTTAACAAGTCGTGCTCAATTCAAATCGTATCTCGGTAAAGGCAAGCGTCCTTTTATGAAGACGTTTTACGAAGGCCAACGAAAACGTTTAAAGGTGTTGGTTGATAAAGAAGGTGAACCGACCGGCGGTCAGTGGAGCTTCGATGAAATGAATCGAAAACCGTTGCCAAAAACTGTGCAACCGCCAGAACCCGCTCTGCCTGGGCCTTCAAGTTTTGCGGCAAAATCGAACTTGGTTAAAAATGTTTCGACAGTCTGTGCGAAGCATTTCAGTGACCACCCAGGCACACTTGATCACATTTGGTTTCCCGTTGACCGTGGTGGGGCGCGTGCGTGGCTTGAAGAGTTTGTCGAGAAGCGGCTGCGTGAGTTCGGTCCTTATGAGGACGCGCTGACCGAACGGTCGGATTTTGTTTTTCATTCGGCCATAACTCCATTCCTAAATACAGGCTTGCTGACTCCGCAAGAGGTCGTAGAGACCGTGTTAAGTCAGGCGAAAAAGAAAAAAATCGAAATTGCATCGGTTGAGGGTTTTATCCGGCAGGTCATCGGATGGCGCGAGTTCATTCGTGGAATTTACCAGAACTACAGCGAGGTCCAGGATCGTACTAACTTCTGGGGTCATAATCGAAAGCTCAATGCTCATTGGTACAACGCGACGACAGGCATCGCGCCGCTTGATCATGTGATCGAAAAAACAAATCGGCTTGGCTATGCTCACCACATCGAAAGGCTGATGGTTGTCGGCAATCTCATGCTACTTCTTGAAGTTGATCCTCGCGAAGCGCATCGCTGGTTTATGGAGATGTACGTCGATTCGTCGGACTGGGTGATGGGCCCGAACGTTTATGGAATGGGACTTTTTAGTGACGGCGGCATTTTCGCGACGAAGCCGTACATCTGCGGTTCGAATTATTACCGAAAAATGGGCGGCTACGGCAAAGGCGAGTGGTGCGATGGTGTCGATGGTCTTTACTGGAGCTTCGTCGAAACCCATTCAAAGTTTTTTATGAAGAATCCACGTCTGTCGATGATGGTTCGGTCAGTTGAAAAAATGGATGCGGGTCG
>JALHOI010000033.1:0-1248 GCA_022843085.1 Pseudobdellovibrionaceae bacterium | reverse complement strand
CGAAAGTCATCTATCTATGCGGCTGCAGATGAACTTCGAAAGAAATTGACGACTGCACCAGCGAAGAAAGCAACCCCGTAAACTAAGTATCCAGCCAGTAGCTTTGATAGTGGCGATCCCGATCATACATCTGGGCCTGTTGCTCGATATCAAAAGCGTGCGGCTTTCCGGCCGCATCCGCGCCAGCGATGTAGGCCCAGTTACCCCAATTGCTGCAGGGGTCGTAGTCGATAAGCATCCGTTCGAACCACCTGGCTCCTCGTCGCCAATCAACTCGCAGATCGTGGATCAGGTAGCTTGCGACAACCTGTCGCATTCGATTCGACGTCCAACCCGTTTCGCGCAGTTCGGTCATCGCTGCGTCAATGAACGGATGACCCGTTTGCCCGTTACGCCACCGTTCGAAGAGAGCTAAGGTTTTAGCCTTTGCCCGACCTTTTTCAGCACCCGGAAGGCGTTCTGTGAAGAGTTTTGCGCTTCGCTCTTTCGCTAAAAAATGAAAGTGATCGCGCCAAAGCAGTTCATAGAGAAACCAAAGCGTGGATTCGTTTGAACCGTATGCGGCTTCGTAAAGCCTAACGTCTTGATAGAGATCGCGAGGCGAAACACAGCCTAAACTTAGCGCGGGAGAGAACTTTGACGAATCATTCGTGCGCAAAAGTCCATTTCTGGTGTTCTTGTAGGTGCTAAGACTTCTGGTGTTCTGAAAGTACTCAGTGACTCGCTCGCGGGCCGCAGATTCGCCACCGCTGGCTCGAAATCCCTTTGGTGAGGCCAGAGGTTTGGCACTGTCTGCGATTTTCCAGGGTGAACCTTCAACCGCAAGAGCGCGAGGAAGCTGATTTGGTGCTTCAAACGGTTTTCGAATTGGCCACGATTTTTCGACGAGGTTGCGGCGTTTTGAAAACCCCATGCTCTTGTAGAGATCAAATTTGACGTCTTCATCAAGAAGAAGTGTGTGCGTCTGAAAAGTGTGGACTCGAACGCCGGCATCTCGAAGTTTTTGACCGACTCTCATTTCGTCGATCAGCTCGTCGTGCGCGGTCAGTCGAGAATGGTAGACGTCGGTGATCTTGCACTCGGCACAGATTTTCGAAATTAGAGTCGACGGCTCACCTCGCAAACACGTCAGATCGGCACCTCGTCGTTGAAGGTTCAGCTTCAAGTCGAGAATGCTCTCGACTAAAAACTGTCGGCGGTAGGGCCCGAGGCGCGAATCCCCCTCGGCGGTGAGTTGGTCGAAGCGTT
>JALHOI010000032.1 GCA_022843085.1 Pseudobdellovibrionaceae bacterium | reverse complement strand
TTTCGCTGGTGACGCTTTCAAGCATCTTTTTAATGTCGCTGATCGGTTCTTTCCAATCAGAGCCCGCCCCAAAGTCGATTTTATGTTTGCCACTATTTGTGATTTTAGGCTGCGCCTCGACCCACTCTTTCAAACCCTCGAGATGCAAATCGTCGGGGGTCGCGGCGAGAAGCCCTTTTTCAAGAGCTGAAAGCCAATCCATGAAGGGTTGCCATTTTTCATCAGGAGAATGAAGGCTGATTTCTTCACACAATTCTTGAATTGGTCTTGCGAGATCTTGAATCGAAATCGCGATCGAGCTTAACATGTCGACGCGGGTCGCGGGGCGCGCAACGAGGCCTTCTTCATTTGAAAACTCGGTACGAATTCGTGCGACTCTTTGGAGAAGTCTCAACGTCATTGCGAAATCAAATTCAGACATCAACTGATCGACGGCCGCTTCACAACTGACTTCATTTTCTTGCTTGCCTTCGATTTTCGGAAATAAAACTCGGCTTCCAACTCTTCGGACAAGCGTATCAATTTCGTCGGCTCCGCCGATCCTAAAACCCGGCTCGAGGCCAATCTCTGAACCAAATGATCGCAAGAACGAATCCATGACTCCGTGAAGAGTCGTGACAAAGAGGTGGCTTCTTGAGGTCACAAACGGAATCAGATCTTGTTTTCCGTCGGATGCCGCCTGCAGCGCCGCTTCCATAAGTCGAACTCGAAGTTCTTGAGTCGCCATGCGGGTAAATGTCGTCACCACCAGGCGCGGAAATTGCCCCTCATGAGTTCGCGACCATTCATCGGCGATCCGCATCACACGACGAACAAGATTATAGGTTTTGCCTGCGCCGGCACCGGCACGCCAAAGCGAATTGCCGATAGGGTTCAGATGTAAATCAGTCACGACGAAAGCTCCAAATGTGGTGCACGGCACGCGATACGCCATCTGCACCGATCGCACTCGCCAGGATCAGCGGGTTTGGGCAAAAACCGCCCAGTCCGTAAAGTCTCATCGACGAAAGTGATCGTGCTTTCCAGATCGGCGAAAGCTTTTTCAAGATCGCTTCGCTCTTGGCCCTTTGAACGTGCGGTGAAGTCGAAGATATCTTCGTTTTTTTCACGAAGCCGTAAGCCTGTGCCTTTCGTGCGTTTTCGAATATCGTAGATAAAAATACCGGCTAAATGAGAAGCTTCGGGCAACACGCCATCTGCCCACGCGGTGATCCAGCCCTGTTCGACAGCGTAGGCATAAATCAGTGGTTGCCAAAAATTCTTTTTTTTCCAGGACGAAAAGTTTTGAGCAACAGCCGAGTTCTTATAATCGATGACAATAAGTCGATCACCAATCATATCAACGCGATCAATCTGACCTTTAATAATCGAACTATTTTTGCCTACGATACCGCTAAAATCGACTTCGGTTCCAACCGTCTTCAGAAGTGGCTGCCGGCGACGCTGTTCCTGTTCGAATTCAAGTATCCAACGAGCCGTTTTCACAAGGCGGCGACGCAGTGAAAGCCACGCTTGCTCATTGCGAACGATTTTCGCACCCGATTCTCCAAGCGCGGTTCTCGCTGATTCGATCAGTTCGATGAGCTCGTCTTCACTGTGGGCGCGCCACTGCGCAAGCCCAAGAAACTCGAAGATCTTATGTTGCAAACGACCGTGCCTCGAACGATCGGCGTCAAGGTCAAGAGTTCCCTCGTCACGCGGGGCCAGAATTCGATCGAACGCAAAGCGAAGTGCGCATTTCGAAACGTTGTCGATCGTCGTCGCCGACAGTTTTGAAACCACGCCAGCTCCGAAATTTGGCTGGGGAACATCGCCACCTTCTCTTGCGGCACGATCTCGTTGAGCGACTGAACCAATCTGCCTTCGGCTTTGAAGTAAATCGAACCGTGTTTCGCGAGGAATCTCTATTTCAGGTGTCTTCGATTTCTCAGCCCAGGCGCCTGAAATCCACGACCACGATGGCGTTTGAACTGTTCCGCCGAGATCAGCGTCGGCAAAAAGCAGATGGGTTTCGATGCGCGGTTGGCTTAAAATCCAACGCGCTTCAAATTCAACGCGCTTGCGATCTTCGCCGTCGATGACGAACCCAGTGCCCTGTTCAATCGACCGAAGATCGAAGGTATGTATGACCGTGCCGTGACCAGACCGAAGCGCGCCTTCGTGCAAACCCAAGATAATGACGTGCGAACACTCGACGCCTTCGAGAGACGCAAGGTTGAGACAGCCAATTCCGAAGGGATCAGCGGCCAACACCGTGATCTCGATGCGAGCTGCAAGTTCTGTCAGATACTTCACCCACTGTGTGCAATCAAAGACGAGGTCAGGGGGACACTCTTCTAAAACCGTTTTGAAAAGCCGAATGGCCCGCGCTTGATCGTCATTTTCGCGAAGGAGACCGAGCGATTTCAGAAGAAAGTCATCACGGGAAATAACTTCGTCGGGGTTCCACCGGCCGCGGTCTGCATATTCAGCGGCAAAGTGTTGTTGAAGTTCAAAAGATAACTCCAAATCAGCCGCTTCATAGACTCTCGAGAAAACCTCGCGGAAAGCTCCAAACGTTAACGGGGGGCTAACTTCACCGAATAAATCGACTTCAAGATCGCGGGGCTCCGGAATTCCGGTTCGAATTCGAAGTCGCGCAAGCCACCGCAGAACATCAGTAAATGAATGCAACATCGAAACGACAGCCTTGTTGGCCGGCACGCCCTCGGCTTCGAGATGTAAAGCTAACACGGGCCAATACGCCTCAAGGTCGGGCGCAGCAATCGAAATCTTATCGGGCGCGATTCCCGACTCGAGCCAAGTCCGAACACATGCGACCGCCTCTTTCACTTCAGCCGAACCCGAAGGAAGCCTCTTGTAAATTACGCGACCTGGTGAAATGGGCGAGTCTCGAAGTGCCGACTCGCTTGGCGCCGGCTCGACGGTCACTTTGACGCCGCGAATTTCGGCGTGCTTCATCATCCAGTCGACCGCAAGTCGGCCGTCAGGATAGTCGGCTTCCCAATCGGGCGTCGGCCGAAAAACCGTAACATGTCTCTCGCGCGCAATTTCGAGAAGCAGATCGGCTTCGACATGTGACAGTTCGGCACCTAAATCAATGACGAGGTCGCGATTGATAACGCCGACGAGCTTTTCTTTGACCGCCGCTAGTGCACCTGGCACCCATGCCGATGCGCACAAGCGATCGCTTCGAAGCTCGCTCCAAACCTCGGTTGCGATTTTGTACCATTCTTGCCAGCGTTGCTTCATCGATTCATTTTCCGACTGCTCGAACCAGTCATCGAACGAAACACCTGCGAGGTCACCTCTCGCCGCAAGAATCGGCAAGAGTTGTTTGATGTATTCAAACGCAGTCTTTGCTGCTCCTGGCGCCTGTAGCCAAAGTTCATCGCGAGTTCGAAGGCGTTTCGCAATCGACGCTTGGATCAGCTCGCGCGATACAATTTGTAAATCTGGTTCAAGACGCCGCAAACCATGCGACCACAGTTCACTGGCCCGCAGAACTGCAAGTCCGTCGGCAAAACCTGTCTTTTCAAGTAATCGACGTTGAATCGCTAGTTTGCTGCGAACATCTGCAACAACCCAGGTCACGTTCCGTCCGTCGAATTTCTGAAGCCGCGCGGCTCGTTCACGGCTTGAGGTCAGTTGTAGGACGTGAAGACCAGGCGATTCAGACATCCGAGCAATCTAACCTGGCGAACAAAAAAAAGTCTATCGACGCTGTTTCAGTTTACCTCGGCCCGAGCTTGCGCTTGATCCGGATAGCTTCGACAGCGAAAAGAAATCACCATCCAGGCCAAGTTGGATTTTGAGTTGCACAACGTAACGGCGATCTTCGAGTTGGCCCGGATATTCGCCAAGCTCGACGCCGTAGGTCGCAGCATCTACGGCGATTATTCCCATGTCGAGTCCAACTCCGGCTGAGTAGTATCCCTGATTCAAGCCCGCGCGCAGACTGATCAAAGGTAGGTCGAATTCAACGCCGAGGTGCAGCTTCTTTCCTGTCTGAATATCGGGCCGATCGAAGTATTGATAATCGAACGATGGGGTTATCGCTACGACCAGGGCATCGACGGTGATCGATCCTCCTAATGTCATATTTGGTTCTGACCGCGGCGGTGCCTGTAATCCTTCATCTTGCGAGAACGTTGTGTAACCCATATCTCGAATCGTCAGTGCAAGCGTCGGCCGAATCGGCGATGGCAACGTCAGCATCGTACCAAAATCGAGCCCGTACCCATTGCCGCGATCTTTCAAACGCTGCTGAATCTGTTCGGTGTCCAGCGTTGCAAGAATTGACGGTCCAAGTGGCAGATTGGTGCCGGTTCGGTTGACTCGACGAAATGTCATACCCACAGACCAAATGCTCGGTACCAAGTCGAACGCGCCGCCGACCGCGATGCCATAGTCAAAAATATAATTGAGGTTCATCTGCGGATACGCAGGATTTTGCAAATTGAGGCCGACATTGCCATTGGCAAAAGCAGCAACTCCAAAGTTTGGTATTACAAACGACGTCTTGCTTCCGCCCCCGACCCAAACTGACTTTCCATACAGGTCGTCGAGTTTATCAGCGAGCGTACCACTCGTGCCAGCGATAGCGGCAACCTCAAGCGCTTGCGGCCCGTTGACTCCCGCGCGAGGGTCAAGGATTGTCCAGTGAAAACCCGACACCCGGGCGAGTGCAGCGGGGTTGTAGAATAGCGATTCGCCTTCGCTCGCAACCGCCGTAAACGCATTTCCCATTCCGGCCGCGCGCGCTGAACCCCAGGTGTCTGAGAGCTCGATACCGTACGATTTCGGCGCCGACAGAAAAACCGAGATCACAACTGCGAAAAGTATCGTCTCAACAAACGAATTTTTCATTACGGGCACACGCAACTTGTGATTCCACCAACGCAAGTACCGAGACCTGGGTTGTCTGAACTTTTCACCAGGCCACCAAGAGCCTTCCTCTGATCAACCGTAAAATCCGCCGCCGCCGTGATTGCGCAGAAATCGAACGACGGATCAACGGTGGCTAGATCGGCACACGCATTGGTCACCGCATCCGACAGACTCGATCCGATCGATCCGCCCGAAGCGGCGAGCGATGAAACTGCGAGTGTCACGCCGGTTCCCACCTCGCGAAGCATCGCATCGGGAAGCATCGCAGTGTTGCACGAGTCGAACGTGGGGTCAGGTGTTCCATCATCGTTGGTGTCGGCGTAAGCTGCGAGAATGGCTCCGACTTTCGCAAACCCGATGAAAGCGAGCATGACGTTCTCGTCTGCGGTTCTGTTGCCAGCAACATCCGAAATTGATCGCAGCGTTGATTCGGCCGTCAAACAGTCTGCTACAGACGCGACGCTTGCCTGCTGCAAACCACCGAGAAGTATGGCGAAAAAGTTCTGCGACGATGCGTTCGTAATTCGATCAGCCAGACGAATCAGGTTGAGACCGCACTTACCGGCATAGGCCGATGCTAAAATCACTTTCGTGCCGCGATCCGCCTGCCCGGCCGCAGACATACGACCTATCAACGTGATCGCATCAGCCCAGTTTGACGTGTTCATTTGTTTTTGCGCTTCAAACAAGAGTGCTGGGTCAGTGTCTCTTTTTGCGCTCTCTTGAAATGCATTTTGCGAGCAACCTGATATCGCCAAGCCCACGAAGAGAGGAATTGAAAGGAGATAGAACCGGTGAAGACTGAACTCCGCTCGCATGTCTTTACTATAGAGGATGAAGAGCGCGAGACCTCAGCCAAACGTTTGACAGGGCTCGACCAAAGGCAGTTAGCGGCCGAGTTTGTTAAAACCTCAAAGCAAACTTTCCCACCCAGCGCCGGTCTTCTTTGCGGCCAGACGGTGTTCCTATTTCTTCACCGTACGATGCAGCCTGAAGCTGAAAGCGCTGAGTTGCAAACTCGATTCCGCCTGTCCAATAGCCTTGATTGGCACCGGCTCGAAGAAACGCGAAGTCTGAAAAGTTAAACTCAACACCGGCGTGACTTCGTTTTAGGGCATCTTCTTCGGCCGGCTTTAGCGCCGTAGCGACGCCATGATACTCGATTGTGACTGTTGCACGAACTCGGTTGCCCAGAATTGGCTGAGCACTGAGTGCGACATCCACTGACTGTTCGGTGTCGCGTGGCCGGTCGGTTGTGGCATTGAACATACCCTCGCGCAAATTATAGGACGTGTTGCCAGCATCGCGAACTGACACACCCAGCGCCGGTAGCCCGGCAATCGGCGCCGTCGCTACAACCCCGAAATCAGCGGCTAAACCCATACCCTCAGCCTTGAACGCGTTAAGCTCGAGGCCCGTCGAGTTGGCAGGCAAATCTCGATGAACTTCCGCACGATTTATCAGGCGTCCTGCTACACCGACTTTCAAAATACCGCCGAGGCCGCGAAAGTTGTAAGCGAGAGCCATCGCCCAGTCGTTGACGTAGTCAAAACGATATGTGGTTCCGGTCTCGTCGACGCTTGCGTTATATTGAAATTTCGAAAGAATTCCCACGCCGAAGTTCGGTGCAACGAAAGATGGAAAAAGTTGTGTCTTCGCGTGCCAGTGTTTTCCCCTTGCGAGATTTAACTTATCGAGAAGACCTTGTATCGATGTCGCATCCGTAAAATTCGAAGCGTTGACGATATCGGTATTGTTGAATGACCCAGTGAATTCAGGATCAAAGAAAGTCAGCGTGTAGTCGCGAAGCTTTCCAAGCCCAGCGGGATTTGTGAGAATCGCGGTTTCGTCATTAACCACATTGACGTAAGCACCGCCCATGCCTTGACTGCGGACTCCAACATAGAACTCGTCGATTTCGTTATTAAACGCCGTGGCCGCACGACCTGGAGTCGCGATCGCAACGACCAGACAACTCAGCAAAAAATAAATCGGGTTCATCCATGTGCCCATGCCAGTGTTTCGGTTTTAATGTGTTCCGCATTGAGACATGAGGTGACTCATACCGATTTACTAGCCGTTGGTCGCACGACCTTTGTTTGTACGAATTCGACAGTTTGAAGGACATTTCCTCTTGTGCGCGACTCGCGGTAGTATATTGGTATGAATAAATTCTGGAAGCTCTGCCTTCTCGCGCCCGCTTGTCTTGCTCTCACCTCGTGCGAGACTCCCGAAGACCGACAGCTGGGTTCAGCTCAACAATGCATCGACACGGCGAAAACCAGTGCTGAAGCAGATATTTGCTATTCGTCGGTCGCCGGACTCGAGTCTGAAAAAGCCTACCTCATTCGGTGTTCTGCAAGCTACATCGCACAAGGTTTTACAGGAGCGAGATTCGCATCAGCATTTCAGAGGCTGAAAGACAACCCGTCCTCTGGGCAAGATCCCATGGCGACGGTGATGGCGTATTTAATTTTCTCAAAAACTTCCACTTTACACTCGGCCGATAACACTTTGTCGAACTGCACGAAGTCGGGGGTTCGAGCCATGATTCGTCTCGCTACGATGTCGAAGCTTGCAACATTCATCGCAAGCTCGGGCCTGGGAGGAATTCCCGCGAACGCAGATCCGACTGATCCCGCGTTTGACCCAACCCAAATCTCACAGGCCATCAGCAATCTCGCAAACAGTGGATCACCCGCCGACCAAGCCTCGGTCGGGGCTATCGCAATTCAAGCGAATGCCGCCTACTGCAACGAAGGATCATCGTTCGAAAGCAACGAAATTTGTACGAACCTGCGAGATGCAATCGCCGGGGGCGGCGACGCGACAGCCATTGGCGCGGCCCTGCTCGCCCAGCTTCAGCAAGTAAACTAATTCACCCAAATCATAATTCTAAAACAGCGGAGCCGTTTGAAAAGCGGCAAGCACCATCGCGTTTTTGGCGACCTCAGAATCGGGAAGGCCGCGCCCGCGTCGCTAAAAACGCGATGGCGCATGCCATTCAAGCGAAGTTCGCTGTTTTTAAAAGTCGAGCGATAGCTTTGCCATGTAGATGCGCGCCGCTTTCGGAGACGAGCTTGTTCCAACCTCTTGAGCGTACGTGACGAGGTCTGTTCGGAAGACGGCAAAGTCGCCGTTAAAACCTGCAGTAAAATACCCTTGGTTCACACCGATGCGCCACCCACCCTGAAACCAGGATTTAACCTTCCACAAGAATTCTGCACCGAGGTGAGTGCCTTTTCCGAAAGTCCAATTCTCATGACCGATGTCCCGTATGTCGGCGGCGAATCGGGTGCGCCAAATCCACCATTCTGGAAGTTCAAACACCGAACCTACATCGAACCGACGCTGAAGCCGATCGGGTTCACCTGAGTTTTTATCGATGATGTGCAAGTTTGTTTTAAATCCGTAGTCGACGACATTCCGAACCGTTGCGCCAAAAGTCGGTTTCATCTTTTGCAAGAACGACCAAAACCCACTCTTCGCAAGTTCGGGTGTATACAAAACACCAAGATCAGCATCGAAGGTTAAACCCTCGCCGGCGTCTTCGGCCTTCAATAAGTTTGAGTCGAAGGCCAGTTCAACCGCCGAAATCGATTTGTTAAAGTAGCCGCGGTAAACAGCTTTAGCAGTAGCACCAAGCGATAGCTTTCCAGATTCAGTTTTCACATTCCAACCGCGAGCGTACGCAAGTGTGGTGTCTTGCCTCGCGACCACCTGAACCTGCGGTCCCACCGTCTGTGCAACTCGCAATTCAAGAGCGAGATCAACCGGTATAAAAGCAATCGCCCATTTCGGTCTTGCCCAGTAAGCGTTTAACAGTCCGACTCGCGCAGAAAAATGATTGCCGTAGTTTTTTTCAAGAAAGTCAGTCATCTGGGCGACGTCATCTGTTTTCGAAACGTTGCCCAGCTCTTCAACAAACTTCGGAAGCTTCGTGTCGACACCCGCCTGTACCAGCGAAAGGTTCATTTGCGGCTTCTCGAGACGAGCCAAAGCAGCAGGGTTATAAAAAATAGCGCTGTAATCATCGACGGCCGCAACGAACGCATTGCCCATTCCAAGCGCGCGAGATTGTACTCCAGGCTGGTGAATTGTGAAGTCTTTCACATCCCCGGTCGCACTCTGCGAGGGCGCAACTTCAAAGAATCCCAACCCGAATGTGAGTAGGCAAAAACGAAAAATCTGCGGTCTGAGAAAGACGCTCATGAGTGGTTCTCCTGATCGAAAGTTTATCGGCAGTTGAAGTAAAGCTCACCTGACATCAGTCCGTTAGCGACCTTCGTCGTGAGAAATTGCCCGTTGTTCAATCGTCGATCGCACCGTTAGACTTGCAGTTACGGGAGACGCCGCCATGCATGCGCATTTTAACATTTTTCTGACGATGTTTTTCTGGCTGGCGCTTCAAGTTTCGATTCCATGGGTCGCATGGTCCGCTCCGACCCCGGTTTCTCCAGATCTGCCGTCCGTCGAAGCGAGCTCTGCGCCGGCCGATAACGGAACTGAAGGGCCATCTTCTGAAGAGATCGAACGAGCAAACCTCGTCAATGTTTCGAACGCCGAACCTGTGCGCCGGACCGACGTGCAAAACGATTATTTTTACCGATACCGAAACTCTATCAGCGTTCGCTCTGGCGCCGAGGTTTGGCTTCAAGATTTAAAAAATCCAGGTCCACTTCTCGGCGTACTCTATTGGTTTCCATTAAAAGAATTGGGTAGCCTCGAAGTCGGAACCGACCTCGCTCGCGACGGCTTCGGCACGATCCACGCTGGCCTAAGATCTATTGTGGGCTTCGAACGGTTTCGTTGGTTCTACAAATGGGGATTCGGAATCCGAGTCGTTGCGAGTGATCAACTGGTCACTTTCGTCCGACCACGCAACTGGCAACTTCGAGCAGGGGGCGGCCTCGAAGTCACGCTGGCAGATCCGATCAGCCTACGATTCGATCTGGGCGCAATCTACGGGTTTGAACGAAGCTCCGTTGATGCCACTGTAGGCCTCTCTTTCGCCTGGTAGTGAGCCATCTAACGACGTCGCCCATGTGGTGGTGTTGTTCTGAGAGACGCGACGATCTGTTCAGTTTGGTCGCGCAGGCGCTTAAGATCACCGTCGTTCCAGATAACAAAATCGGCTCCTTGAATCTTCTGATCTTGAGGAAACTGCGCCTGAATACGCGCGTAGGCCTGTTCTTTTGTCAGTCCCGATCGCGCCATCAACCGCTCAACTTGCAACTCGCTTGATATCGCAACGGTGATAATCGAATCAAATTCCGCGATCAGATTTTTTTCAAAAAGTAGCGGAATTTCATAGACGGCGATCTCATCGCCGCGCGCTTCAAGCCGCTTTCGCTCGAACTCGGATTGCCGGCGTACCTGCGGATGAATAATCGCTTCGAGCTGTCGTTTCAGATTCCCGGTGCCGTCTGCAAAAATAAGTGCGCCAAGTTTCGCACGGTCGACCTGGCCCGCCTCATCGAATACGCCGTCACCAAACACACGACGAACGTCCGTAGCACCCGGGCTTCCGGGCGCGATCGCGTCGTGCGCAAGCTTGTCGGCACTTACGACCGTGACGCCGGCGTCAGAAAAAAAACCAGCGACGGTGGTCTTGCCGCTCGCGATTCCGCCAGTCAATGCCATCCAGATCATCTGTGGGTTCTCGTTTTTGGCTTCATACTTGTCTCATTGTTGGCCGATGCACGACGCGAGGTCTAGTCGAGATTTGAAAGCGAAGTCTAGGAACAGTCCGGATTCGAAGATCGTAACCTCGCATATCTCAAGGCCTTATCGACACGTTCCGAAGAAGAAGCGTGGATATCATGAAACTCGAAACCTTTGGCAAGTACGTTCTCTTAGAGAAACTTGCTATGGGCGGAATGGCAGAAGTTTATCTCGGCCGAAGCATTGGCGCCGGCGGCGTCGGTAAATTCGTTGCGATCAAACGTATTCTGCCGCAGTTCTCTGAACAAGTTGAATTCGTCGACATGTTCAAAGACGAGGCTTCGATCGCGATCAATCTGCAACATTCAAACATCGTAACCATCACTGAATTCGGTATGGAGAAAAATCAGTTCTTCATCGTGATGGACTTCGTCAACGGACGAAACTTGAAGCAAATCTTGAATAAGGTTAAAACGGCGAACTCGGGGCTCGGTATCGAGCACATCGTCTACTGCGCAAAAGAAATTGCTGCGGGCCTTGATCACGCCCATCGTTGCCTCAACCCTGCGACGGCGAAGCCGTTAAACATTATTCATCGAGACATGTCTCCTCACAACGTCATGCTTTCGTTCGATGGCGAAATTAAGGTCGTCGACTTCGGTATTGCGAAAGCCGAAACACAAATTGAATCGACCCGCGCCGGAACTCTCAAGGGTAAATTCGGCTACATGTCGCCTGAACAAGCTGATGCGCAAGAGGTTGACCAACGGACTGACGTTTTCTCTTTGGGTATTATTTTGTGGGAGCTGTTGGCCAACGACCGACTCTTCATCGGCAAAAATGAAATTGAAATTTTACGTAAAATTAAAGAGTGCAACATTCAGCCGCTTCGCAAGCTCAACGCGAATATTCCGCCCGAGCTTGAAAAGATCGTGTCGAAAGCACTCGCGAAAGATCGCAACCTTCGGTACCGAAACGCCGAAGACCTACATCGCGATTTGCATCGTTTTCTGAATCTCAAATATCCCGATTTTTCGAAACAGGACTTTGCAAAGTTTTTGAAAACCTTGTTTGCAAAAGAAATCGAAGACACACATCGCAAGTTGCTCGACTATGCGAAGCTCGACTTCTCGCAGTTGGTGAAACCGAAGCGACGCCAGGCCGCGCCTCTCAACGATGAAGAATCCAACTCGGGTTCGCTCGCAGCGACTCAAAAAAGTATTCGTCATGCTCCCTCAGACGTTAACAAACTCGAGAAGCAACTTGAAAAGCGCCTTGATCCACGCGGAAAACGCGATGATTCGCCTCCGTTATCGAACGGTCCGGCTGCATCTCTGTCGACCGCGCCATTCGAAGTCAAAGACCTCGGAAAACTGAACATGCTCGAGGCGCGCGAAGGAAACAACGTAGGGTCCGGCGACGGTGGGCTGAAGATCGAACAGCCGAAACGTGGTCCGAACCCGTATGCGAATTACAACGCAACGTACGGCGCTGGCAGCAACTCACCTGTCGGTGGAGGTACTGGTCACACTCAAGTTGGAACTTACGGAGGCGGCACGCGCTCGCGTCTCGAGAATAGCTCGTTTCATCGCCAAAGCACCGGTTACGCATCGCTGATCGCGGTTCTGATCGTCATCGGTGTGCTCGTCGGTGGCGGCGTTTGGTATTTCGCGAATCCCCAAAAAGCGAATATGCTTGTTTCTAAGATCATGCGCGAAATCGGGATCATTCCAAAAGCCGGCCCGGGTCTGACAACACCACTCGAGACGACACCTTTGGCCTCGATGGGGCCTATAAAAGTCATGATTCCAGTAACCTCAAATCCGCCCGGCGCCGAAATAATCGTCAACGGGAAGTCGACAGGCGAACTGACGCCGACGACTCTTGAACGAAAAGACGGCGAAGAAATCGAGTGGACGCTGCGACTTCCTGGCCACAAAGCGGCAACAGAAAGGTTGATTGTTCAACAGGGCCGTTCTATCTCGGTTGCGCTTCGCGCCGATCGCAAGGCTTTTTTAGACATCACAGTTCTCGGCAACGGCGAAATTTCAATCGATGGAAAAGTCGTTGCGCCGAATGGGCCGCTCACTGGGTTCCCAATCGCAGCTGAACAGGATGTGACTGTTCGTGTGTTCGATCCACTAACTAAAGCGAGTGATGAAGTTCGTATTCGGATTCCCGAGAATACGACTCGCCGAATCACCCTCATTCCGAAAGCGAACATTCGGGGTCCTCGCCCTGCTGGCAACTAAACACGTACTCCGCTTCATCACCTAGTTCTGTGACTTTCACGAAAATTGGTGCGAGAACCGCGAGATGTCAGACAATGTTGCCCGCCGATTTCTTGAAACCGCGAAACGCCACCCTCAAAAGGTTGCGGTTCGGTTCTGCCAAGCAAATCGAGGCACCTGGCTCTCGCTCAACTGGGAAGAATACAGTCAGCTTGTGCAGTCGCTCGCCGCTGGTCTTCAGGCTATCGGAGTGCGGAAGGGCGATCGCATCGCCATCCTCTCGAACACGCGACTTGAATGGGCCGCTCTCGACCTTGCCATCATGGGGCTCGGAGCCGTCACAGTTCCGATTTATCCAAGTTCAACCGCCGAAGAGGTTTGCTTCATCTTGCATGATGCATCGATTAAAGTTTTTTTTGTCGAATCTGGCGAAGTCGTGCGCAAACTTCAAAAAAACTGGCAGGCCGATTCGTCGATGCGGAAGCCCGAGCAGGTCGTTCTCATCGACCGATTGAGAGATCAATCTTCGAATCTTTTCGTGACGACCTCGAATCTCGACTCACTTCAGCAGCAAGGGCAAACGGCGCTGAAAGTATCGCCCGCACTTTTTGAAATGGCCGTCAGCGAGATCAAGAGTGATGACGTGGCGACCATTATCTACACGTCTGGAACCACAGGGCGACCTCGGGGCGTTGTGCACGCGCACAGCCAGGTGATGAGCGAAGTTGCAGAAGCTTTTCCGCTTCTTGGAGTCTCGAGCAATGATGTCACGCTGAGCTTCTTACCGTACGCTCACGTCTTAGGACGCATCGAAATCTGGGGACACGC
>JALHOI010000031.1:9802-13758 GCA_022843085.1 Pseudobdellovibrionaceae bacterium | reverse complement strand
ACAGATTTAAGTTGTGAACCACGACGAGCGATACAAACGGAAACCCGCGCTCGATCATTAAGAAGTCGAAGGCCATTCGCGCAAATCCAAAAAAAGTGGTCATGCGAAATGCATCGACGCGCGATAGCACCTGTCCCTCAGAAACCAGCCGCGGATAAGGCCCGGTGATGTGTGCGTGGACATTGTCCGCACGGCCCGACAGCGCACGTTGAAGCGCTCTTGCGAGTAAAAAATTGTCCTTTGCTGT
This sequence comes from Pseudobdellovibrionaceae bacterium, assembly GCA_022843085.1. Taxonomy (GTDB): domain Bacteria; phylum Bdellovibrionota; class Bdellovibrionia; order Bdellovibrionales; family JAMPXM01. The sequence goes on along the minus strand of JALHOI010000031.1, from coordinate 13,511 downwards.
CGCTGCCGTTCGAACATGCAGCTCGAGCCCGAGGTCTGACGTCATGCGACTAGCTGACATGTACTCGATTGTAGTTGTGCCAAAAATATCTCGGGTCGGAATCGTCACGCGGCCCGGAAAATAAAGTCTTGGACCGACTGTAAGCGGGTGACGAAGTTCGAGCGTTACAGAGTCTCGAAATTTCAGACCAGGTACTGTCCGTGAGGTATTGAAATCATGCCACCTCGCCGAGTTCATTAAGACTTTTCTTTGCTCAGTTGGACTCAAAAGATCCCACTCGGTCTCCGTCAGTGAGCGATCTGGGTACGCGTCTTGAATTTCGTTTGTGAGCTCGTGACCAAGCGCTTGACGTGCCGGCATAAAACCCAAAACCGGGGCGATGGTTCCGTTGATCGTCGTAAAAAGTTTTAAAACTTTGTCAGAGGCGCCGATCTCAACCTCGACCGTGCTCTCTTCCCCGGCTGTAATTTCTTTCGTGGGCCGTGAAATTCGGTGCTCGGTGAACAGAGCCTCGCATCGTCGGTCGGCTGATCCAGCCCCTGAAGCTAGAGAGGCAAATGCCGTGATGGCTAACTGAGCAGCGATTTGAAATGTAACGAACCACTTCGGAAAGGATCGCATTCGGCCCGCCCTTTGAAATGGCGGGAGACTGCAAAAGTTGGGCAATTTAAAATCGAGCCGACCTAACTTGTTCGCACGAGCCAAGGCTCACTCGATTATAGATTTCAGCCTCGTGTGCTGAGTTTACAGCGCAACTGACAACCGCGAAGTCTTTACCCTGCGCTGGTCAGCTAGTTTTGCGCATTCCACAAATTCCGCGTAGGTTCGCAACTAACTGTTGCAGACAGACTAACGGAGACTTCATGGCTCGCTACCTTGTCGCCATTCACCACCCTGACACCTACGAGCCCCTCGTCGTGGAAGATGCGGCCATGTCGGCCGCTATCGACGCCCTGAACGTCGAAATGAAAGAAGCGGGCGTTCGGTTTTTTGCAGGTGGATTACACCCGGCAAAGTACGCAAAATCAGTTCGCGCCGAAGCCAACGGCGATCTTAAAACAACCGATGGGCCCTATCTGAGGACTTCCGAACACGTCGGAGGGTTTTGGATACTCGACGTCGCAGACCTCGAGGCCGCAATGATGTGGGCTCGCAAAGCAACCGTTGCGTGCCGAGCACCTGTCGAAGTGCGCGCGTTTCACTGACGAGGAGTCAAGTCAGAATGCAGATTGGGCTCGAGCCATTAATTTTGCCGCATACCCGCGAAGAATTTCTGAGTGGCGGCTGGCCCCACGTGCCTGTCGCTATTCACGGATTAAACGAATCGATTCGGGCGTTGCGAAATCTTTCGTTTCTTCAGTCGCGAGAAGCGTTGACCGCCATGTGGCCGTTTGCAATTCGAGCGCACTTGCCCGACGCATCGGACGAATCGAGTGCCATCGAGATTCGCGGCGTCGATGCAGAAAAAGTTTTCGCCAACAAAATGAGTTTGCTTTTCAATAATGTCGAGCGGCTGTCACCCCTGCTTGTAGAATGGCTCGCGAAACTCGCGCGTGACCTGGGCCTTCCGATGTCAACCTACGGTCGATGCATGGTCTACGCGACGCCCGACGGCGGCGGTACAGCCACGCATTTCGATCAAAACATCAATTTCGTTTTACAACTTCACGGCACAAAAACGTGGTGGCTTGCAGAGAACGAAACTTTTCAGAATCCTACGGCGCGGCACACTTTGGGCCAAACCATCGACCCCGAACTTTCACCGTATCAGCAGGGTGAATTTCCAAAAGAGATGCCCAGCACCGCGGGTAGGATCGAGCTGAAACCTGGTTCACTTTTGTTCGTACCGCGCGGCACCTGGCACCGCACCGAAGCGACAGGCGATGCACTCGCGCTCAATTTCACATTCAATCAACCAACGTTCATCGATGTCTTTACCCTCGCGCTACGAAGTCGCTTGATGCTGTCACCGGCGTGGCGCGAGCTCGCCGACGGGGTCACATCACGTGACGTAGATCGACGACTACGGGCCACTGAAAAACTAGAAATGCTTTTGCACGAGCTTGCCGACGACGTTCCAAACTGGCAGGCCTCAGATATTCTTCAAGCCACCGAGGGTGACCAAGGTGCATGCGACGGTTCATGCCAAGGTTTATGATGAACGTCGCCGCGAGCATCGCGTCTTGTCTGGCCGAGACAGGCGTAAGCATCACACCCGACTTCATTGCTCCAGCCCTGGTTAAATCTTTGCGGGACGATATCTTGCGGCTCGAAAAAAGCGACCAATTTCGAAAAGCCGGCGTCGGAGAAGGACGTGGCCATCAAGTTCGCGAATCGATTCGCCGCGATCTTACGTACTGGCTTGATCGCACCGAGGCCAATGAAGTTCAAACGCAGCTTTGGGCCCACATCGACGAGGTAAAGGCCGCGATCAACGAAGAGCTCTTTTTAGGTCTTTACGACTTCGAGGGCCATTACGCGATTTACGACCAAGGCGGCTTCTACGAACGGCATCGCGATGCCTTTCGCGATACTCGGAAGGTCGGGCCGTCGCGGCTTGTATCGCTGGTTCTTTACCTCAACGACGATTGGCAACCACCTGATGGCGGCGAGCTGCGGATTTATCAGAGTCACACCCAGAGCGACCTACGAAGCGAAACCGACCTTTCGAAGTCACCGCATGTCGATGTCCCCCCGGTCGGCGGCACACTTGTCTGTTTCTTAAGTCGCGAGGTCGATCACGAAGTGCGGCCAAGTCATGTACGTCGCTTGAGCTTTGCGGGCTGGCTTCGGGGCTAAGAACCAGACCGACGTGTCGCTCTCAACTACATAACTATCTACAGGCCCGTTAAGTCTTCATTTGCGACGGCCGAACGTTTTGGGTGCAGGCCCCGCGGTCTTTGCGCCGCCGATACGATGCTTCGAAGGCCCCGTCGGTGCGCCGATGCGTTTCGAGGCCCCTTTGTATTTGTCGGTTCGTTCGCGTCGACTTGGTTTCTTCACTTCGCGCGGTTCAGGCAGAAGATTTTCGCCTGGCGTGACGACGGTTTCTTCGGCTCCGTCGAGATACTTTTTAATTTTGCCGTAGGTGCGCGAATCAGATTCAGTGACAAACGTAATGGCTGTTCCGGCGCGACCCGCGCGCGCGGTTCGGCCAATGCGGTGAAGAAAGTCTTCGGCCTGCAGTGGAAGCTCGAAATTAATAACATGGTCAACACCCGCAACATCGAGACCGCGAGCCAAAAGATCTGTCGCGACGACGACACGAATTTCTCCGTCCCTGAACCCACGAACGACGCGGTTTCGATGCCCTTGCGTCAGTTCACCGTGAATCATGTCGACCGACACACCGTAATCTTTGAGGTAAGCGGCGACATCTTCGCAGCTGTCTCGGCTGCCGCAAAATACAATGACGCTGCCTCGAGTTTTGTTGAGCTCGTCAAGCAGACGATCGTGCTTCTGTTCTTTTCCAAGAAACAGAACCTTTTGCTTCAATGTTTGAACCGGCGCTTCAGCCTCTTCAGTTCGAATCATCAAAACATCGTCACGCATAAACACTTTGGCGATAGCTTCAACCGACGTGTCGAAGCTGGCTGAAAACATTAGGGTCTGTCTGGGACCACGCATGGTCGCCTGGATGCTTTTAAGCTGGGGCGCAAAACCCATATCGAGCATACGGTCGGCTTCGTCGATCACGACAAGCTCAACG
>JALHOI010000031.1:0-9792 GCA_022843085.1 Pseudobdellovibrionaceae bacterium | reverse complement strand
GCAGCAGCTTATTCTTCATCAGGTGGTCGTTGAGGCGCCCCGGTGTCGCGATTAGAATCTTTGGATGTCGGTTCAGCTTTGTTGTTTGTTTCGCGCTTGGAATTCCACCAATCGCAATAGCCATGGTGACCGAGTTATCTGTCAGTTGCTCGAAGACTTTAAAAATTTGCTGGGCCATCTCGCGGCTGGGGGCCAAAATCATGGCGCGAATCGCAGGGTTTTTTTCTAAGGCCGCAAGCACCGGTAGTGCGAAAGCCAATGTTTTACCACTTCCCGTTTGCGCCACGGCGATTAAATCGTGGCCGGCCAGCGCTGCAGGAATAACGAGATCTTGAACAGCCGTAGGCTTCGCGATTTCCATGGCTGTCAACGCGTCGAGAATCGGCTCAGAAACCGGAATCTTCGCGAAACTAACGAGACGATTTTTTGTCGAAAGAAATTTCATGTCGCTATCAGTACCGCCCATTGGCGCCTATCGCAATTAGTTCAACGTTTCGAAGTGAGACACTCCACCGTCATGTCGAATAGATCGTGAATTCGCTTCCCAAATGTCTCGAAACGAGACGGTCGAGCGGCTTGCAATGAGATGAGGTGCTGCTCGAACTCGATTCATTGGAGTCACTTATGATCTTATCAAATCTCTCGCGCGCTTTCCTCGCCAGCCTCGTCGTTAGCCTCCTCACCACAATTGGCTTCTTCGCAACGAGTGAAATGGCGAATGCGCAAAGATCAAAAGGACCAAAAATAGGGCGGTCGAATCCAACATGGAATCCTGAGGAGCAATCGACTCACCGTTTACTTCTGCGCTACCAGCAGCTCTGGAACCTCTACCGAGTTCGCAATGACGTCAGGATGTCTGAAAGTGAAGCGAAAGCGGCCGATCAGCTAATCCGTGAAATTCACCCCCCACTTCTTCACGCACAAATGTCGCCCGAAGAAATTCGCTCGGCCATTCGTTCAAACTCGGCACAGTTGACAAGACTGCTCACAGCCGAGGTAAAAGCAGGTGTCACGGCTCAACACGCAGAATCGAATCTTAAATACCTTCGGCGCACTTTACTGAAGGGGCTCGACAATCCCATTCAGTACGCGATGTCAGATCTGGATTTCCGAGCCGAGTTCTTAAGAAACTTTCCCGTCGACGCCGTACTTCCTGACGAAGTCGTCAATCGATTGAAGTCCGAACCTGTGGTCACTTTCGAAGCCAATCCAGCAACACCTTCGGCGGCCGCGAGCGGAGTGTCTCAGTAACCGACATTGAGTTTTTTGGCTTCTCGAAATTGTGGCAAACTGATTGCACACTCATGGTGTAACACGATTTAATTGCCCGAGGAGCAGCGTGGACATTTTCAAACTCGACTTTTCGCCACCACAAGAACTCGAAACCGAGCAATTTCATCTTTTTCCCACTCGACTCGACCTCTTCGAATCAGACTATCTTGCGGTTATGAAAAGTCGCGAGCTCTTGCGCATCTGGAGTCAGTCAACCTGGCCTGAGGACGACTTTACGCCCGAACAAAATCGCGAGGATTTACAGCTTCACGTTCAAGACAATGTTGAGCACGTCGCTTATGGGTACATGATTTACACGGCCGACCGAGCCGTTTGTCTTGGAAGTCTGTACGTGAATCCCCTCACTTCGATTCCGAATAACTATGTGACTACGGATGATGATCGTTTGGTTCTCGGAAGCGCTGCCGCGCGCGTCGACTGCTGGGTTGCAGCTACGACTTCGGTCGAGCTTGAAACTCATATTATCGAGACGGTGAAATCTTGGTTCGCTGAGGATTGGAAGATCGACGTGCTCTATGCCGCACGATCAGGAATGGTCCAGCGACTCGAAGTCTACGAGGCGCTGAGTTTTCGTCGAGTCGCTTCTCTTCACGGCCGTGACACTTCGCACGGTCTACTTTTGTACGCCTGAATCTTCGAAAGTCGAAAATGGACGGGAATTTTGCCCCGGCTGACTCGAGAAGTTTAACTTTGAGAGCAAGTTCGTTTCAGCTCTCACGTCGCTCCAGCCGGCCTCTTCGTCAATCGACCGTATGTCTTCCGCACCAGACTCCTCGAGAAGTTTTTCAACGCGCTTCTGCTCATCCGGATTTTCAGTTTGAACGGATAGTAAAATGCCACCAGCTTCAACATACTGGCCGTAGCGACGAGCCGCTTTATTTGGGGTACCGATTCCGACCAGTGCACCACAGGCTGCGCCGACCACACCGCCTGCAAACAAACTGGCGGTCGCGGCTAAAACACGTTTCCACATAGGTAAATCGCCGAGCGAAATGAACGAAATCAATCCAGACATCGCAAAAAATACGAAGATCAAAAACAAGAATGCGCCGATTACACTGCCGACGCGAGCATATTTGAAAACTTCATTCTTTTGAACGTTTGGAAAATCTTGGTCACCATTATGATCTGGAAACAGCACCGTGGCACGAGCTTCGCCGAATCCCCCGCGAGCTAATAAAGCCACCCCCGAGCTCACGTCTTCTTTGCTTCTGTAAATTCCGAATGTGGCTTTTTTGTGTGTCATGGCACATAGAACAGCAGCATCTGGGCCATCGCGCGTTCTCGCTTAAAGAATAGCGCCCAGAAGCGAAGCAATCGCTTCGTCGAGATTCTTCGGAAGCGCCCGAGAGAACCGAAACGAGAGTTCGACGCCACCATCTTCGCGTCGCGAAATCGCGATGTCTTTCATATCGTCGCTGTTGACCACGTAAAACGACCGACTTTCTGAAAGCTCGGCCCAAGGAACTGGCTCACTCTGAACAGCGACGACCGCACGTAACATAGCTTGAAGAACTAAATTTAGATTTGTCAGTTCGTCCACCGTCCGTGTGGTGGGGTCGACGTCGAAGTAGATTTTCATCGGCCACGCACGGCGAAGTTCTTCACAAATGCGCAAAAGGCGATCTTTCGTTTCGGCAAAGGTTGCCCGGTGTTCAAGCGGCGACCTTGCAATCGCCCCACCGGTCGCAAACGGCAAGACTGTATGCGCTGAATAGAAAGAAACCGAGCTGACTTCAGAAATATCGACAAAACAGAGAACACTTTTTACGGTCAACGTCGATTCGGTGACAAGTGCTAGAACTTGATTCTTCAAAGCAACCGGCCATCCGCGCGCCACTGTACGTGACTTCAATGCGACTTCAATCGGGCCGAGGGCTACTCGTTCTTTTTCGTCGATTGATTTTAAAAAATGCCATTAGTTTGCAAGCAGATCGGAAGTCGGAAGAGGTTCGACCTTATCGAATATTGAATTCATATATTAAGTATGGCGAAGATGATCCGTCAGGCACAAGCGCGCTGATGTAGACGCGTCGACAACTCGGTATCACCAGCCTTAAGTGCAGCTTGAACGGCCTGATTTGCTACTGAGGGATGCCGCGCCACGGTTGACTCAAATCTTGAGCTAAGCCTCGCGAATTCAGTCTGGGTACGAAAGTAGACGGGGTCTGTGCGCAAATGGTGCTGCGCAATCTCGCCCCACGCGAAAAGCGCTGCCGAAGCGAACAATGGATCAGCCCCATCGAGGTGACGTCGAATTCGTTTCACAACTTCAGACGAAATTTCATTCGTCGCGACGTAGACCATCGCGTTGGCTGCAACCCGTGCGTTACGAGAATCGATAAGCTTTTGATTGAACTTGTCGGTCGCACGTCGTTCATCGCGAAGTGTTTGCAACGTTTCAATTGTGTTAGCCACCACCCTTAGATCGTGATGCTCGACAAGCTCGATAAGTAGACTGTTTACATCCTCGGTCATAGCTTCGTGAGGAACTAACCTTGCTATTGAACCCGATAGCGTAGCCAACGCTTTCCGTGCGCCGATATCCGTTAGATCAAACAGAGCGCGCGCCGTGCGAACGAGAGTCTGAACAAAATCGGGCTCGCATCGCGTGACGTTGAGGCGACCGAACAAACTGACAGCTTCTGACGCAAGCTCTGAATCAGAATTTCTCAGAATGAATTCGAGTAGCTTTTCAAGGTCTTGGTCTGAACGGTATTCACTGACAACGTCCGCTGAAATCAATGGCGTAGAATTTAAGATTTCGCTTATCGGTCGATGGCCGAGGTAACGCAAAATTGTTCGCCGTCCCTCCATACCTTTTAAATTTGTTTCGAACGAGACTTCGGCTGCTGCGGCTGGCCCGATGCGAGGAAGGTTTAAACTATCGAAGTGAATTGTGTTCTCGTTTTTTTCGCTGACTGCACTTAAAACCCGCGACGTCTCGATCAAAGGAGCACCTGCTAGAGAAAATCCATTCAGCAGAGGACCAAAACGTATTTTTCCATACGAGAGCCCCGATTTGACTCGAAACGAGTAATCGTTTTCGACCGAAGTCCGGCGGTGGATGACCTCAGCGACGAGTTCGATTTCGCGCGCACACGCAAGTGCAACCGCAAATGTATTTTGATGCTGTTCCTCTTTAAAATAATAGATGATCTCGTCCCCGACAAATTCGTGAATTAAACCGTCGTACCGGCTGATGATGTGTGAGCACGCTGTGAAAAATTCGTTGATTGTCGATAAGAATTGATCGACTGGCCGCGTGTGGAAGATGTGGGTAAAGTTGTTGATGTCGGTCCGAACCATTGTGCATGAAAAGTCGTACGGAGGCTTGCGACCAGATTGAAGTTCGGTTCGCAGCGACGGAAGCATTTGAGCTGTCAGCGACTTGTTTTCTTTTTCGAGACGACCGACCGCTTCACCAAAGCCCTCAAGACCCTGACGAAGTGCTGCGGCTTCTTTCGAAAAGATTCGGACATCGCGAAGACCGCGAACTCCCTTCGTCTGAATGATCTTCGCAACCCGAAGCAGGTCTCGGGCCGCGAACAGAAAGCCTCCGAGGGCAATCAGAATAGTGATAATTAAAATTCGATTATTTTCTTGGGACGTGAGTTCTTTCATCGTCGCCAGATAAGCATCGCGGTTGAGATTATAACCTAACTTCAGCCTTCGCTTGTCGCCGAGGTCGACTTCAAAAAAACGAAAATCTTCGATGTTTTCGACATTTGAAGATGCCGGTGCACGAGCCGAACCCGCGGGCTCGAAGGTCGATCGAAATTCCCAAAATGCGTTTGGCGGATGAAGCGGCACAAGCGTTGCGTAAGCTTGGTCCGACAATGGCCTCACAGAGGCCATCGCTGTGACTTCATCGTCGAATGTGAGGACGTAGAAATCGATCCAGCCGACGTCGATCGCATTCTTTAAATGTTTTTCGATCAGCTCAAGCTCGCCAGTTTTCACTAACGTCTCAATCATAGCACTTGCGACTCGAATCGAGCGTTCGCGTTTGACCATCAAAATCTCAAACGAAACTAAGCTTGCTGATCGTGAATCAACGCGAGCCTGAAGACCGAGAAAGCCGATAAAGATCGCAGCGAAAATGACGAAGACAGGGCGCTTCCGCATTCGCCCTAATCTTTCACTCGTTGCAGCGGTTTATCGAAGCCCGCAAAGACATAGCGCTCTTTCGCACGGTTCGAACCAAGCTTTCGGCCGTTGGCGTCTTGAATTGCAATCTTTGACGAAATTAACTCTTCAACAACCTCAAGCCGGTTCAGCCGATCTTCGATCTCTCGATAAGGTCGACTGAACAGTCCGTCGAGAACGGCGACTTTTCCTTTTCGGCCATCTACATTCTGACTGTTTTTTTGAACCGACGCCGTCGATCGACTTTTTGCCGTTGACGAGCCATCAGCCATGGTGCCGGCTGCGCTACCAGAATCCCGGCTAGCAACAGCGGCTCGACTATCGCTAGCTGCAGTTGTGGGTTTCGTAGCTGACCCGGCGCCACGCGTCGTCGTGCCAGCTGATAGCGCTGCAGGAGTTGCCGCCGAAGACGCAGATGACAAACCACCGGCTGCCGAATTTTGATTAATATTCTTCGGAGCAACATTTTTTTGCCCACCGTTTGAAAGATCGGCAATCGATGCCATCATACGTTTTTCAGCGAACGGATTGTCGACAGTCCTGACAACTGACTTCCCCTCACCAGGTCGAAATGCAACGAACGCATCTTTTAGACCTAGCTTCTGATCGCGACTTACATCCGACCGTGACGATCGGTCGCCCGCTTCAGCGCGCGGAAGAATCGCATCGCGCACTTTATCGAACTGCCGAGTGGCGCCTCCAACAAAGTCGGTGGCACGACGATATTGATCCTCCGCAAACGGTCGGCTGTCTGCAACGTTGTCGACCTGCTGAACAGGAAGCGGTGATGCCGTGACTCGTCCCCCGCCCGAGCCGACGCCCGGTCCGCCCGAACCCGCAGAACCCGACACGCGCTCGTCAGTACGAGCGGCGTCGCCAGAACGCGCTTCGCCCGGCACGCTGATATGTTTTCCTGGCGCATCATGGCCGTCGACATTGGTCACGGTGTTAACGGGTGGTCCGCACTCATTGTTGACACAAACAACTGGCGTCACAACCGGTGCCGTCGGCACATCAAACGTTGCGCACTCAACGTTGTCAGCAGCGAGCGCTTCAAAGCCGAAAATGGTTCCAAAGATTTTCTGAACAGCCCGCAACGCACCATCTTTCTCGCCTGTTGACTGCGCACTCGTCCTCGCGACGCACTGACCACCCGACGATGTCGTAGTGTCGATAAGCGACGCGCTGATGGCTTGTGCCAACTGACCTTTGAACGTATCTGACATGTTTTTACAATTTTTTCGATTTGCACCCGATGCGACCAACCGGCACTCCTTCGAAAAAAACCGATCTGCATAAGCGCTGATTTCTCTTGTCCACTGCGCTCTACATACCGACGCAGTCGACTTATCCATACACCTTGAAAACTCAGCACTGCTAAGCAAACCGTCGACATAGGTTCCTTGGGGTGGACTACCCTTTTTGAAGTCGTCCAAACCCTCTAGAAAACTCGCATAAATCTTATTCGCGTCGTCTCGCCCGAAAGTTGCTTCGAGCTGAGCTGTCAGCGGCACAAGCTCGTTCGCGGACCGAGACAAAAACGTCTCAATTGATTTCGCACGCGCTGCTTTAGTAACAAGCAGATCCAGCTTGTTACAGGCTGCCCCGCGACTTTCCGATGGGTCCCCGCAACAAGCTTGCGCAGCGTGAACAATCCCCTCGTCTTCAATGCCAGTCAGATGAATAAGTTCGTGAAAGAGCACGTTTGGGTAGTTGGCTTCGCTGCCATCAGCCTGATCAACCCACTTCCCCTCATTTTCGGCAGCCATGTAAACAGCGATTTGCTGACGCGCGGGAAAAGCCTTAGCAGGAACCGAGAGACTCGCAGCTCCAGATTTAATCTCGCAGGTAATGGGGGCAAACGATCGTCGATACGAATCATTCAGGTTATTGAGAAAACCGCGCTCAATCTCTGCCGCCGTTATACCTAAACCCGATTGTTCCAAACAGCGAAGATATCGACCTCGCGAAGTTTTCGATTCCCACACCTCGCCCTTGGCGCTTGACAACATCACCTGGGACAGCGACTTGGCGAGACGATCGAACTCCTCAGCGTTGGCCTTGGTTTTACATGTATCGGCAAACATCGGTGATGCTTTCAGCTTCTGAGCCAGGCGATCAGTCTTTTCTTCAACTTCAAACTTCAGAACACTCCACCATTCGCGCTGAAGTCTCGCCAGTCGCCCGTAGCCGTTGTCGGTAGGAAGACAGACTAGGTCTTCACCGAAGACCGTATTTTGTTGCTTCGTCCAGTCGGCCTCAACGAGAGAGAATCGTTCATCACCAACTTTCGGTACGGAGGCCGCCGGAATTGCAGCTGGATCACCGCCTGAATCTAAGAGCCTACGAACCCTAGCGGATTCGTCATCGCGCCTCATGATGTCGGTCGCCTCGAAACGGGGTCGACTCTCAGAACGAAAGCCGACGTCGTTTCCGACTATGCGAGTTTTCAGCAATGAATACGCGCGGCCATTTAAATTTAAAAGATAAGTCGATTCGACAAGACCGCTCGGACTTCGATCTGAAATCACGAGGCGCAAAAATCGACCGCGATTGGGTTCAGACGCGACGACTGATTTTTGGCCTTGGGTTACCGACCAGTAGTCGACCGTGCCGTCGCCATTTTGATCGAGCTGAACTTCGCTGTAGTTCGAACCAGCCAGAATCTGTTTTCGTACACGGCCGTTTTCGTCTTTTGACTGCCGCAGGCTCATTTCGCCGTGCTTGGTTTTAATCGCGGCACCCAAAAGTGATTCAAGATCTTTTTGAAATTTTGTTTGGGCTGCCGAATTGCCGGCTAACGCCTTGGCGGGCGTCGAATTTGCGCAGGCAACCGATGTTGCGAAGACAACAGCTCCGAGCCCGGCCGCGATTCTGGCCGTGATTCTCATTCGACGTGAAATCATCAAAACCCCACACAAAAGTGACTACTCTTGTGTATCGGCTAGTTGACGCTTCGAATTGAGACTCGACGCTTGTCGAGCTTCACTTTTTCGGGGGTTCTTCACATGTCTCAGATTGAGACACTCAAACCTGTTTTACGACCTGATCGATGGCACCGAAGATTGAATTACCAGTGGCATCCTTCATTTCAATTCGAATTCGGTCGCCTACTTTCATAAAGGGAGTCGTAATCGCGCCAGTTCTAACTTTCTCGAGCATACGTTTTTCAGCGAGGCACGAGCTTCCGGCCGTCTCATCGTCATTCGACACTGTGCCGCTGCCGATAATTGATCCGGCGGCCACAGTTCGCGTGCGGGCCGCATGCGCGATCAGCTGGCCAAAGTGAAAGTGCATATCGCCCGCGTTCGCGCGCCCGAAAAACGCGCCGTTAAGTTCGCACAGTAACGGCAGCTTCAAACGCCCGTCGACCCAAGCGGTTCCCAGTTCGTCGGGCGTGACGGCGAACGGAGCAAAGGCCGACTGAGGCTTCGACTGAAAGAAACCAAAACCCTTCGCAAGTTCTTCGGGAATTAGCCCGCGAAGTGAAACATCATTCACGATCATAACGAGAGCGATGTGACTTAAGGCTTTTTCGGCCGACACACCAAGCGGAACATCGGTTGTCACAACAGCGACTTCGCCTTCGAAGTCGGTACCATGACTGAAGTCGACCTGCGGAATCGCATCAGTCGGAGCAAGAAAATCGTCGCTTCCCCCCTGGTAGAACAATGGATCTTCATAAAACGAGGGCGGCATATCAGCCCCCCTCGCCTGCCGAACCAGTTTCACATGAAACAAAAACGCCGACCCGTCGGCCCACTGAAAGGCACGCGGCAAAGGAGAATGAAACTTTGAAGCTTCAACCGTGAAGGCCTTCGACAGTCCACCAGCCTCAAGATCTTTAGAGATTTGTTCTAGTAACGGCTTAGATACGGCCCACGTCTCAACAGCTTCACGCAGTGACGAAGGCAACTTTGAATCAACGTCAGCGACTCGAACCGCTCTTTGAAGATCGCGAGACACCACGCACAAACTACCATCTCTCGATTGACTACTCTTAAGGCTTCCCAATTTCATGCTATCACCCTAACAAACGCTTGTGGACGCATCCAACAGGTCATTGCATAATGTTGCGATGACTCAACTTTCAAGTTTCGTTCTCTATAACTATTATCGAAGTTCAGCTTCGTACCGCGTGCGTATTGCACTTCATCTCAAAAATTTGCCATTTGAATATCGACCCGTTCATCTCATCAAAGATGGCGGCGAGCAGCATTCGACCGACTACGCCCAGCTGAACCCAAGCCGCGAGGTGCCGACGCTTATTCACAACGGTAAAGCCATCGGCCAGTCACTCGCGATTCTCGATTATCTCGAGCGTATTGCGCCGTCGCCTCGGCTCTACCC
>JALHOI010000030.1:9933-13784 GCA_022843085.1 Pseudobdellovibrionaceae bacterium | reverse complement strand
GGTGGGACGAACTCGACAGCTACGAAGTTTTGATCCGAGCACGATGCGCCGAGCCTATCAATTTGCTACCCGCAACGAGCAAGGCCGGTACCGACACAAAGGTCGAAGGGGCGGGTGCGGACGAAGAGAACGAAGAAGAGGAAGAAGAGGAAGAAGAGGAGGATGACGAGTGATTCAACGTCAGACCGTTATCTTTCACGCCCTCTTTGTTCATTTGTTTGTCGTGATCAATTTTATGACGGGCCAGACAGTCGCTTTTGCGGCGACAAAGTCGGTTTCGTTTTCAGACGGCGATTCACCGATTTTGTCGCCGAAAGCAACAACAGGGCTTCGTCGCAGTTATTCGACATCTGAAGTTGAAGAGGTCCTGGCTCAACTCAAAAATACTGAAAAGAAAATTGCGGTTACAAATTCAGAGATCAAGCGAGTTCGCGATACCGAATTCCTGCCTGATCTTTATTTTTCACTTGCTGATCTCTACCTTCAAAAAAGCCGATTGATGTACATGCTTAAGGTCAGCAAAAGTAAAGGCGCACCAATTTCTGAAATCGACTTCACGGCAGAAAAGCGCCCGAAACAAGAGGCCATTGAGATCTATCAAAAGATCTACGCGTTTTTTCCGAAATCGAAAATGCGGGATAGGGCGCTCTTTTATAAGGCGCTCGAGCTGCGCGATATTGGACAGACCGAGGCGATGATAAAAGCGTTCGGCACGCTGAACCAAGAATTTCCGCAGTCAAAGTTCTTGCTCGAGGCGAGCATTATACTTGGCGATTATTTTCTTGAAGAAAAAAAGGATATCGAAGGGGCATTGCTCGCTTTTCGGCGAGTCATTGCTCGCGAAACCTCGGCTTATACTCCGCTGGCGCACTACCGCATCGGCTGGTGTTTTATTAATCAGCAAAAATATAGTGAAGCTGTGACAGCATTTGAAGAAGCCGTACGTACACAAAGTTTAGTCGGAAAAGAATTGGGCGAGTTGCCAGAGCTTTACCGTCGGACGGATATTAAGCGCGAAGCCGTGATGTCTCTCGCGGTACCTTATGTCGAAATTTACGCCGAGTATCAGGCTAACCTGCGCGCCAACATAGGCGACGACTCATCAAACAGGCCGGCCGAAAAATCCAAGGCGGCTGTACTGGTTTTACCGAATAAGGCAGAAAGGCCAAAACAGACGGTCTCGGACTGGCAAAGGCCAGGCGCCAGCCCGACAGTCTCGCCCTTGAACCCTACACCGCCCGAACCGATTCAGCTTCGGCCGGTGGCTTCTCCCGTCGAGTATTTTCGAAAAATTTCGGATTCGCATCAAACCTACCGACGAGTTTTGGCACGTGTCGGACGCCGCCTTTCGTTGAAAGAAATGTGGCCAGCTGTGGCCGATGTTTGGATCGAGGTCCTCGTAGCGAATTCAGACCCAGCGATTAAGTTTGAAGCTATTCAACGTTGGAATGAGGCCGTTAAAAAGACTGCGGCTTCAAAAACAGACCGATTTCGATTTATTGAACACACGGTCATTACAGCACAAGAAATTCGAGCCCGCGCAACCCGTGCCGACGGAAAAATTCCGAAGAAAGAATTGGGTCAGCTTCGCTTTCTTGAAATTGTAAGCCGCGATATCGCGACGAGAATGCAACAAAATGCACGTGAACGAAATGACATCGAGGATTTCAAAACAGCTTCCCAGGCCTATGAGCTCTATCAGATTGGTTTTCCTCAGGCGCGTGTCGTATCGAAGATGCTGATCAACAAGGCCGAAAGTTTGTACCGAGCTGAAGAATGGACAAAGGCCGGACTTGAATTTGAGGGCCTTGCACGGACTTCGAAAGCTCCTCGAAAGCAGGCTGAATTTCGTGAATCTGCGATTCAAGCCTATGTCAATGCGTTGAAAGACGCAGATAAACTGAAACCGCTTGAACTTGTGCGTGCGCGCCGTGGCGTAAGGGACGTCGGTACCAGCTGGATCTTGAAACACATGCGTAATCCGGCCGCGGCTTCGACCGCTTATAACATCGGTCAGAGCTGGTACGAAGATCGAATGCTTCCTCAAGCGATCCAGTCGTTCACTTTCTTTGTCAAAAATTTTACACGTGACCCACGAACTCGAGACGCGATTTTAATGATCATCAATGCCTACTCTCAGCTCGATGATTTTAAGGGTCTTATCGCAGCTACGAAGAATCTTGAGAAGACGCCGGGTTTGTCGCGTGAAGATCGACAGTCCATTCGAGAGCTAAGTCGCCGCGCACAGCTAAAAGATATTCAACTTGTGGCTGGCAATTTCGGATCAAAAGAATACGCCGAAAATCTGGTAAATCTTGCTTCGAAATACAAAGACTCATCGATGGGTTCGGTCGCATTGTACGAAGCGTTCACATCATTGAAGTCGAAACGAAACGCTGAGCTATATGATGTTGGCGAAGCACTTCTAGAAAAGTATTCTGATTCGACCTACACGAAAGAAGTCGTGAGTTCGATGGCCCAGACCGCACTCATGACAGCCGACTTCGAGCGTGCGGCTCGATACTTGTCCCGCTTCGCTGATAAGTATCCCGCCGAGACAGAATCAAAAGATTGGCGAAAGAATGCGGCCCAACTTTACGAGTGGTTGGGTGACTTCAAAGAGGCCAAGCGGATTTACTTAGTGCTGGGAGATTTTGAATCGGTCGCTCGATGCGACTTCCTGGCGGGTGATTGGCCACTACTTGAAAAGTCGGCGATGCGTTTGAATTCGAATACGGGTCTATACTATTCAGCGCTGTCACTGTGGCGTCAGGGTCGGCAGGGCGAGGCGCTGCCAAAGTTGAAACAATTGGCGGCAGAGTCAGATCTCGACCGCTCGGCGCAAGCGCGATTCCTTCTCGCGCAGCGCGGCCTTGAGAGCTTTCGAGCGATCCGTATGAAGGACGCATCCGACCAAGGTGCCCTCATCAACAAAGTTAAATCGTTTCAGGCTCTGTCGAAAGAGCTGAACGAGATCGTGAAGATTGGAGTCGGGCGATGGACGATCGCAGCGCTTTATCTTTTGGGCCAGGCAAACTTCGAGCTTGGTCGATTCATTTCAGAATCTCCCCTACCGCCGGGATTAAAACCGCAAGAGGTCGTTATCTACCGAGCCGAACTTGGCAAGCAGGCGAAGCAGTATAAAGATTCAGCCGCAAGTGTCTTTGACCAGTGCTTACAAACGGCCGAGAGGTTCGAGATTTTTACTCGCTACGCCCAAGGCTGCCGCGAGAAAGGAAGTCTCGTCGTCAGAGAAGAAGCCGATACGGTCGTCGCGCAAAAGAAGAAGAAATTTTCGCCTCCGAAGCTTGCTGCGAAATTGCGATCGAAACTTTACGATACTCCTCGTGATACGAAGACCCTGAACGAGCTGGCTGTTTCGTATATCAATGACGGTCAATATTGGGTCGCGATGGCGATCTACAATCGCATTCTTGAGATCGACGAAAGAAGTGCGCTTGCAATGGCCGGAATCGGTGTTAGCCGTATGTACGTGAACGACCTTGATACGGCCGCTGGCTGGTTTAAAAAGTCGATGAAAGTGTCGTCGAGCGAGCCAACGGCGGTTTGGAATCTTTCGGGACTCTACAAAGAGTTTGGGTTCAAAAGTCGACTTAAACAGCTGGCTTCGAAGCGTCCCGCAGGTTCAAAGCCATCTCTACTTCATCCGATGGCGAAAAAGCTTTAGTTATTTATTCGACCGGAGAAACGACAAATCCAATCGACGTCCAGCCTGCTGCTGTTCCGGCCCCCATCGCGCGCTTGATGTAAAGAAGTGGGGTGTTTTCGTCGGCTTGAAGATTGAGTTTCGCGTCGAAGGATTTCGGATCTTTCTGTTTGATCCGGTTTTG